>JBGTJY010000548.1:0-1811 GCA_041744855.1 Candidatus Hydrogenedentales bacterium | reverse complement strand
TTTGGTGTTCGCGAAAACGGGATTGATTTCGATGTTCACGCGGACGCGGCCCGAATCGTCACGCGCGACTTTTCCGCCGCCGGCTTCGATCCATTCGGCCCAGTGTTCGTTCATCGACGCGCGCGCGCCGAGCACGCTGTTCGACCCGTCGTACTCCTTGATGGGGGTGTATTCGCCGCGGCGATGAATTTCG
The DNA here is from genome assembly GCA_041744855.1 of Candidatus Hydrogenedentales bacterium. Classification (GTDB taxonomy): domain Bacteria; phylum Hydrogenedentota; class Hydrogenedentia; order Hydrogenedentales; genus JBGTJY01. The sequence goes on along the minus strand of JBGTJY010000548.1, from coordinate 1,618 downwards.
AGAACGACCGGATCGCGGCTCAGGTAGCGCAACGAATCGAACACGAACGTCTCGAATTTGTAGCCGTTCGGTTTCTTCGGGCGAATTAATGTGCCCGAATCGTCGATGTGCGGAATGGCTTTGTGCGAGCAGTGCCAGGGAAATTCGTCGAAGCGCTTGAAAACGCGCTCGATAAATCCGAGATTGAATAGGTGAATCGCGGTGTTTCCGGCGAAATGGATCAACTTGCCATTCGATCCAACTTCGAGTAACTGCGGATACAAATCGAGTTCGGTGTATTCGATGACTTGGTAGACGCCGTCGCAGATGCAATGCACGCCGACGGCCTCGCGGGGATCGTTCTTGCGCGCGACCTTGGACGAGACTTCGGCCTCCGCGAGCACGTGGTTGCCGATGAAAAAAGGATCGGCAGGGCGGACTGCCCAATTGTCGACCTGGAAGTAGCTGAACGTATCGATGCCGCGGTTTCGCGCGTCTTCGATGATCCCGTTCTCGACGAGCGCGGGGATCGTGCCGCCGTGTCCGTTGGGATTGGTCGCGATGCGGTGCGGCGCTTCGAGTATCCATTGGCCTTCATTCGAGATGCACGGCATCATACGCTGCTTGAAGAAATACACGTTCGCGGGCTCGAGTCCAAAGTGCGATTCAGCCTTAAACAGCGCGCGCGTCTCGTCGTCGTTCGACTCGCCAACCATGATGTACCAGGGAATCGCATGGCCATATCGCGCCGCGGCGTTGCGCAATTTATCGGCGTGGTACGCGAATAGCGATCGGCCGGTCAACGGGCCGACGGGATATGCGCCTTTGGGTCCGTGAAATCCTAGCCGCGTGCCTTGACCGCCCGCGACGAGCAGCATGCCAACGCGTCCGGAGCGGAGCGCATCCTCGCCGGCGTCGTAGGCCGCGTTGCCGGGCGTTAAGTCGGCGTCTTGCACGGGCGGGAGCACTTTGACGGGACGGATGTCCGAGAAACGCGAAGGCTTCTTCGGATTGCGAATCCACTCTTCGATCAGTCTCTCGGCGAGGACTTCCTCGAGCGAGGCGATTTCGGCGAGCAGCGCGGAACGTTGACTTTCGCTGAGCGTCGGCCAGAAACGGAGGACCTGTTGCTGACCGACGGCCTCGAGACGTTCCCGTGCTTCTGCGTGCGTGATACTTGCCGCGTGGGCGTCCCCCCTCACATGGGTCTCCTAACCTTCCCGACCTTGTCCATCTGCTGACGCTGGTATTGGTTCGGCAGAAGGTTCGGGTAGGTGCCTTCGAGGAGTTCGTACTTTGAGGTGCAGCCGTCGCAGATGCCGTATTCAAAAGTCGTCTGCTCGATGAATTCCTGGCATTTCGGACACGACGGCTGGAACTTGTTGATGAGTTCTCGAACGGTCTCGAATGCGATGCCACAGCAACCACAACTTTCGGCGGGCGCCACGAGGCGCCAGCGCCGTGTAAACGTCTGGCTCGACTCGCAAATGCGGCAATAGACCGAGGCAGGCGTAAGCGGTACGGTATCTGTCGGTCCTTCGGCGCGTCCCGTTTTTCGAAATAATCCCACGGATACTGCTCCGAAAGTAATTCTATGCCAGCGCTCTCCGCTGGTCCCCCAAATCAAAAGCCGCTCACC
>JBGTJY010000547.1:0-10208 GCA_041744855.1 Candidatus Hydrogenedentales bacterium | reverse complement strand
CCGCTTCGGATTCACCAGCAAAAGGGGCTTAGGTCCTGGTGTTGCACTTCGCCTATGAACTTACAATGGAGCGCCGGGCGTCCCTGATTGGGCGGCGGAGGGACGCCCGGCGGAGGGTGGTCAGCGCTGGGAATGCGATGTGCGTTGGATACGACGTGAATTAGGTGCGACGGTGATGGTTCCGCGTTACTTCGCGGCGAAGGTCTTATCGACCCATTCGCGCGAACGGTTCAACATACGGAGCTGCGCATCTGCGACACGGTCAAGGCGCTCGCGGGCGTTATCGAGGCGCATTGATCTTTCGACGGGCGCGGGCGTTTTGCCGGAGGGATTCAGGCGTTCGAGCGCGGCCTGGGTCTGCTCTTCAGCGATGCCCAGCAATTTCTTCTGCAGACCCATGGTCGCTTCGGTCCCGTGCTGGAGTGCCTCGGCCGTTTCTTTCCGCAAGGGGGCGTTCTCGCCGGCGCTGAGCAGATCGGCTGCGTCGCCCGCGTACTGCGTCGTCAAATCGAGGAGGCGGGTCTGGGTCTTGAAAAGATTCTCGACGGCCTTGCCCGTCGCTTCGATGAATGCCAGCGGCATGTCGCTGAACCGGCCACGTGCAAGCGGGCTCAACGTGTTCAGCGCGACGTTGCCCTGCGCCCTGGCCAGTCCGACCAGTTCTTGCTGGCCATCGAGAACCGCCTGGAGACCGCGGTGCACGAGGCCGCGCACCGGGACGCTCGGAAGCCGGCGCGACTTCGGTTGCTTGGCCGGAGTCTTTTCCGCCTTTTCGCGGGGTTGGGCGACCCAGTCGGCGGCGCTTTTCTGGGCTTCGGCGAATTGATTGACGCCTTCTTGGGCTGCGTCGAGTGCCGCTGCGGCGGGCGAAGTGGTTGCGACAGCGAAGCGATCTTTGACGTAGCCGGTCGCGACGCTGGTCTGCTCGGCGACGTATTCCGCCACGGCCTTCTGGGCCTTTGCCGCGTTCTCGATGCTTTCGCGTCGAAGGGAGGCGCGCTGTCCGTTGGATTCTGCTTTCGGGGCGGCGGTTTTCTTCTTTGCGGGTTTCTTGGGGGCTGGCGCTGCTTGATCGGTCATGATAGGAATCCTTCGCGGCCTGTGCTGCGTCGAAATACTGTGCTGCGTTGCAATATTGCAGCGCAATATACACGCTCCGAGAGTGTTTGTCAATACCTCGTTGATCCGTTACAATTGAGTCTGGATTCGTGGCGGCCATTTGCTGCGCGACGTTAGCTGCGATGCAGCGAGTTAGTTGAACGACTTAAGATCCCCCTAAATCCCCTTCGAAGGGGGACTTCGGACGACCTATGGTTATTATTAAGAAGTACAGCAATCGGCGGATGTACGACACTGCGGCCAGCCGATACGTCAACCTGGACGACGTGGCCCAGATGGTGCGGAATGGCGACGACGTCCAGGTGGTCGATGCGACGTCCGGGGAGGATTTGACACGGGTCGTGCTGACCCAGATCATTGTCGACGGCGCGAAAAATCGAGACTGTGCGCTGCCGACGGACTTGCTGCGGCAACTGGTTATGGCGTCGGGCAAGGCGCAACAGGAGATGTTGTCGCGCTACTTCAACTTCGTCTTTGGGCTCTACGATAAGGCGACGATCGAAGTGCGCGAGCGCGTCGCCAATGCGCGGCCGCTGCTCAATCCGCTGAATTCCGTCGAAGCGCTTCAACGCATGATCGGCGGAACGCTGGGCATGCGATCGGCCTCAGAATCGAATGACGACGCGGATGGCGAAGCGCGCGAGGTCACGGCAGAAAGTCCGCAGGAAGAATTGGCGCAGCTTCGCCGGCGTTTGGAAGAACTTGAAGCGCGATTGGCGCAAAGTTCGTGAGCAAGAACAGTTCGTGAGCAACTCGTCTACTTCCGTGACCATTCGGGCGTTCATTGCAGTATGAATAGATTCCAGATTTGGCGTTTTGGCGGCGTCACCCTGTTGGGCGCTTGGATGTGTGCCGTCGCGCAGGACGAAAAATCCGCGGCATCGCTGCCGCCGTTGAGCGAGTCCGCGGAGATCGTTCGTGCACCCGAGCCGCGACTCGTCGTCGTCCCCCTCCCGTCCGACCTGCGTACCCAGCCTGAACCCATCGAGCCGCCGATACTGATGAACGGGGGCGCGGGATTACTCGATCCGGATTTCGCGTTCTGGTCGCGGGGGTTGCCGGTATACTGGTACATTGCACCCGCCCGCGAAGTGTTCGTTTCACGGACGGCAGTAGACGCGAATGACCGCGTATACTCGATCACGACGAATGGCGGGTATCCCTACAACTTTTTTCGTCAGGTAGTCACGCTCGAAGGGCCGCTCGGCGGCAAAACGCTGGTGTTCTCGGCGGATATGCAGACGACGGAGCCGGGTAAGTCGAAGGTATTGATTGAAGCGACGTATGCCGGTCAAAAGCTTTATAGTTCAGATCATTCGGGCGATGGAGAATGGCAGCGGCTCCAAGTGGAGCATACGCTTCCCGCGGATTTCACAAGCGGCACCATCGAGGTTGGCATTGTCCACACGGGCGATCCCAAGGCCGCCTGCACAGCAAAAGCGCCGCGGCTTGAACTCCGGACGAACTAAGGTGCAGCGCATCCAGCGCGCGTAATGCAACGAATCGTCGGGGTCGCAGCGCTGGTTTTGGCCGTCGTGGCCCTGGCGTTGGGGTTTCATCTCCTCACGCGATTGAGCGCGCTCGAGCGCACCGCCTCGTTCACGGCCTCGCCTGCGGAATCGTCGCCCGTGGCGATACCGAATCCAGTTTCCGCGCCTCCTCCCGCGCTCGACTATTTGCCTCCCGAACTTCGCGCGCGCGTTCAACGTCTCAAGTCCACCGCGCCCACTCCGCCCGAAACGCAATACGAATGCCTCGAACAGATCGATACACTGTGGCAATGGGCCAACGCGTATTCGCTCACCGGTGGGCCCGTTTCGTCGGATTTCCTGTATCAACTTTGGCTACGGCGGCAGGCAGTCGTGAAAGCCGAGCCGACAGACGCGTTGCTGTTCCGCGGCACGACGAATTTTATTTTGCCGTACGTAAAAGAGTTCACGTTAAAGGACGAGTCGCCCGACGCGCTCGGCGCGTTGACGATTCCAAATCCAAGGTCATTGATCGCGGGCGAATTCGCCTCGTTCGACATCAGGTACGCCGTAGGACGAACGCCGATCAGTACCGGCGGCGGTATCGTGATTTTCGTCAAGCAACCACGACTTCAAACGAATCGGCCGGAAGCGCCTGGGTACGTCACGGCGACAACGTCCAGCGGCTCGGCGAAGCTCACGCCCGCCGAACCATGGAAGAAGTGGCCGTTGCTTCAAAGCAGTGGGACGATCCAGTTTCGCGTGGAAACCGGCGCGTTGGCGCCCGGCGAGACGATCACGATCCGCGTGGGCGATCAATCGGGCGGTTCACCCGGCATCGAGGCGCGCCACAGCTCGGTGGACGCGTATCACGTCGAGATGTATCTCGACCTCTTCGGCGAGGGGGACCTGATCGCGCCGCATTGGCCCACGCTTCCGATCGTGGGGGAGCGCGAAGCGGCGTACGTCAATGCCGTCGTTCCGTCCATTGTTCGTGCCGCATCGCCGTTCGGCGTGTTGCTGCGCTTCGAGGATCGATTCAAGAATCCTATCAGCGGCGATCGACCCGCGTGCGTGCTTTCGTTGGAAGGCCAATTCGAAATGCCGATCCCTACGGGCGATGGCGCAACGGCTCGCGTCGATAACGTATCGATTGAATCGCCGGGCGTCTATCGATTGACCGTGGCAAGCGCCGACGGTCGACTCAGCGCGACGTCGAATCCGATCTGGGTCCAAGCCGATCCGCAAGAGTACATCTACTGGGGCGACACCCACGGCCACACCGGATTGGCCGATGGAATGGGAACCGCCGACGGCTATTTCCGATTCGGCAGGCTCTTTGCCGGGCTGGACTTTTTGGTGCTATCGGAACACGACGTTTGGATGGACGACTGGGAATGGAAAACGATTCTCGACGCGACCAACGGCTACAGCGAGCCTGGCGTATTCACGACGTTGGCGGGATACGAGTGGACATCGCCGACGCCCGATGGCGGGCATCACAATGTCTACTTCACGTTTCGCCATGGTCTGCGGCGAATTCCCGTGCAGGAGGCGTTCGACTTGGATGCGCTCTATGCGGGATTGCGCGCGGTCTACGACCCGTCGCAGGTGCTCATCGTGCCGCATGCGCACATGCCCGGCGATTGGAATAAAAGCGATACGGAGATGGAGCGCCTGCTCGAGATCACCTCTGGACAGGGCACGTTCGAGTACTTCGCGCATCGGTATTTGGACAATGGCTTTCATCTTGGGTTCATCGGTTCGAGCGATTCGCATTGGGGCCATCCCGGCTATACCGGAACGTCGATGGACCAGATGGGCGGTCTGGCGGCGGTCTGGGCCACGGAAAATCGCCCACTTCCGATTTACGACGCGATGCGCGCGCGGCAGACCTATGCGACGACGGGAGAACGGATCATTCTCGATGCGCGGCTCAATGGATCGCGCGCGGGCAGCGAGATTCCCGCGACGGACCGGGTCATGATTGAGGGCACCGTATTCGGCACGGAACCAGTCGAACGAATCGATTTCATCAAGAACGGGGAAGTCGTCCATTCAGGATCTATGGCACCAATCGAGATTGCCGCGCGATCGACTGTGCGATTCATGTTCGACTCGGAATCGAGAACGTTCGACGAGGGCTACCCGCGATCGAATCCTCGTATGCCTCGGAGTTGGACGGGGTCGATTGACGTTACGAATGCGCGTGCCATCGCTGTGAAAGTTCCGTGGTACGCAAATCCCGATGGGTTTCGGGCGGAAATCGATCCGGAGGACCCAAGTCGAATTGTATTTGCGGTCGAGACCCGAGGCCGCGCCTTGGGTTTCTTCGTGGAACTGGATGAGATTGGCGGCGGAGCCGCGTTCCACATTTCGACGCAAGCGAGCCGCGAACCTGCGAATTCACAATGGGGCGCCGATCGTCCGCCGGCCGATCTGCCCGCCGTTGAGTTCGACGTGGCCCTCGCGGATATATCGCTAAGGCCCTTCCGTCACGAGATACCGGTCGTGCGCAATATCGACTCGATCGAGGTAAGGTTGTTCGATTCGTCGGGAACGCGCGATCGCGAGTTCAGCTATGCCGATGAGTCGCCTGCTGTGCCTGGCGACTACTACTACGTTCGTGTGCGGCAGGTGGATGGGTCGATGGCTTGGTCGAGTCCGTGGTTCACGCGATAGCTTGCGCTAAGGATTCAGCACAACGGACTCGCCGATTGCGGGCGGCGTGAACTCCTCGTAGTCCAGGCCCGACATCTGCACGAAGAAAAGCGATTCGTCTTCGAGCGGCACATCGAAGCGATAGGCGACCGACATCGCTACGCCTTTCGCGTCGGCTTCGAGGATTTCGACCCTTATCCCCGGTAGCGTAATGCGATCGCCTACGCGGAACGGTTCGTGCACGGAACGAAATACGATCTCGGGGAACCCGCCTTCCGGTGTCACGACAAGCGTGTGTTCGTCTTCCCGCCGCATCGTGATCGGTACAAGCGCCATCGAATTCGGCGAAAGCGTGTACATATGCGCGGGGACAGGCTCGCCATGGAGCGATCGCCGGATCGGCAGTGGCACGGTCAGGAAATAGCTGGGTGAATCCACGATCACCACGGTCTTTTCGTCGATGTTTTCAGGGAACGGCGCGCGATCCATGGCGGCGTCCCAGTAGTGGCCGAGGTAGCTGAATCCTGCCAGCGTGCCGACGAACATGATCGGCGCGAGGACGAGGTGGAGCGCGACGAATCCAGCGGCGAGACCGCATTGTGCACGCGGGGCGACCTGTTTCGATGCGTAGACATGGGCGATGTATTGCGCTATCAGCGGCATGCCGCCTAGCGCGACGAATCCCAGTTCCCGGTTCATCGCGCCGACCGTGCAACTCGGCGTGACGCTGATCGCCATGCCCAGCGCCCAGAAGCGGCCCGTGGGTGTCGCGAGCACGGGACGAATGATCCAGAGGATCACGGCGATGATCGCCAGCGCGATAGCCGCGAATCCGAGGCGAGCCGGCAACGGCACGGCCTGCAGAAATTCCGTTGGGAAATTGACGAATTGGCCGAGGAGCAACGCGGGGGCACGTTCGAAAAACGCCACGGTGAAACGGAGCGGCTCCGCCAAGGGATCGATGTAAAGCGGCGAACCTTCGGCGCCGAAACCCTGCGCGGAATACAACGCGCCCCAAATCAGGACGATTACGGTATACGGTGCTAGCGTCAGTAGCCGCGACACCAGCCGGCCGCGATCGAGGAAGAGCGCGTAGGCAAAGAGATATGCCGTGATCGCGATGCCGGACTCCTTCGCGAGAAGCGCGGCGACGAATGCCACGAGTGCGCCGATGGCCGCGACGGGCTTGCGATCGCGCCGCCAAGCGTCGTGCAAGATCAAACACACGACGCCGAACAACGTGGAAACGAGCGCGTTTCGGTTCGCTAACCACCCGACGGGGATTGCGTGCGCTTCATCGAGTGCATAGAGCAGCGCGGCAAGGCCTGCGACCCACAGTGGCGACTCGAACCGCCGGTACAAAATCGCGACGGCGGCGCACATCGCAACGAACCACAGCAGACTTTGCGCGTGCATCAGGAGGATCGAATTGGGCCACGCCGCGTAGTCGAGCATGTGCGTCGCGATCGTGAGCGGCCGCCAGAAACTGACCCGGATTGTTAGCGACGTCCACCAAGGATACAGGCCATACTCGAACAGCGGCTTTAGGTCCTCGGGCGAACCGGTCAAGAGCGAGAACATGTGCCACGGCTGCGGCACGGCATTTTCGAAGGGGTACGTGCGCAGGTGGATCAACCGGTGCAGATAGTCATCGACGAGCAGGCCCATCGTCAGCGCGGGCAGTCCGATGACGAGCGCGACCGCCGCGATTCTCCACCAGAATCCGCGGCCCGCAAACACATCCCCGACGCGGCGCAGCCAAGCGCCGTGCATGGGCGGACTATCGATCGACGCCTCCATCGCCCGGCCTCACCTCCGCGCTAGTCAGTGCATAACGGCCCGCCGAATCCGCGCGTTGACACGCTGGCTTATGGTTTCTGTCCGGCGGAATGTTCAGACATCGCGCGGCGGTAGGCTTCGTAGTTCGGCTGATCGATGGCGACCTTCGCGAGCGTCGTCTCCCAGAGATGTGGCAACAAGCCCGGGGTGTGCGAAGTGAATTCGCCGGACCGAATCCGCGCGCAGAGTTCACGATTGAGCGCGTCCAAGTCGCCGCTCGATCCGAGCATTTCGATGAGCCGTTGCCGTTCCTGCTCATCGAAGTTCGGCCCCAGTGCGAGTTCCCGCTCGACGATTCCGAGCACGTTCGCCGCGACCCGCGCATGGAACGCGACATGCCCATCGAGCTGGGGCATGGCGTGGTTGCGGATGAAGTCCTGTACGGCGCGCAACAGTTCGATGGCGGAAGGTTGGTCGTGCATGCGGCGTTGCCTCAGATTCGCGATCACTATGTCGTGAGGCGGCCACGACGCGCAACGCAGCCGCACGCTGGCCAAATTTGATGCTATACTGTATTGGTCAAAGAAGCGCACGTTCGCAGTCTGGGAATCAGTAGTTGCAATCCATCTGTACCGTATCCGACCTGCACCTTTTCTGCCGCCGCTCACACGCGGAGCGTCACATGCCCGCGATCTTTCGCGCCGCCGCTGAGGCGAACCATTTCGTCCTGAACGGCGATATCTTCGACTTCCGTTGGTCGCGTTATGTGAACGTGCCCGAAACTGTCCGGCATGCCATCGAGTGGGTCGATAAGCTCGTCGCGTCAAATCCCGCATGTAAGTTCCACTATGTTTTGGGAAATCACGATAGCGTGCACGAATTCATCGAAGCGCTCGGACAATATTCCGCCGAACGCCCAAATTTCGCATGGCATCCTTACTATGTGAAATTAGGTTCGGCGGTTTTTCTCCATGGCGAAGTAGCGCACCGCCGCATGACCGCGGCCGACCTCACGCGGTTGCGCACGCGTTGCCTTTATGACAAACGCCGCGGCGAAGTGCTCAATCGCGTCTGGGATGCCGCATTCGGCGCGGGCGTGCACAAGGCCATCTGCCATGCGGTCTCGCCCACGCGCGTTGTCGTCGAGCGCGTGCATCACTATCTCGACTCCGTCGGAGAAGGCCACGGTTCCGGCACACGGGAAGTGTATTTTGGTCATACCCACGTGCCGGTGCGCGGCTACGAACATCGCGGCATCCGTTATCACAACGGTGGCGCGCCGATGCGTGGGCTGCAGTTCGACGTGTTGCAGGCGCGAATCGCAATCTAATTCGTGCTCTCCGTGCGACACATTCTCGCCGTAATCTTCGCCGTCTCGCTCGTCAGCATCATGGGAGAGGCGCAAGACTCCGACTCGATTGCCGATCGTTTTCAGCGCCTCACGCGGGATTCCACCTGGCGCAGTGTTGAAGACGTTCCGCTGGACTTCGACGCGCAGCATCCTCAGGGCATGGCGGTCATCGGCGATCGCTTGTACTTGTCTTCCGTCGAGGTCATCGATCGTGCGGCGGGAATCGGTAAAGCGCACTTGTACGAGATCGGACTCGACGGCAAATTAGCGCGCAGCGTGGAGTTGACGGACGGCCCGCGGTATCACCCCAGCGGAATGGACCACGATGGCGAGCGCATCTGGGTTGCTGTCGCGGAGTATCGACCTGATAGTTCAAGCGTTGTGTATTCCGTCGATCCGGCCACGCTTGAGTTCGCCCGCGTTTTTGCGTTTAACGATCATCTCGGCGCGATCGTGCACGATCGAATCAGCCAGCAACTCGTTGCCGTATCGTGGGGTTCGCGCCGATTTTATCGGTGGCGACTCGAAAAGCGCGGCGAGTCATGGGCGCCGACCGCCCCGGATCAGCCCATCGTTACTGCGAATCCGAGCCACTACATCGACTACCAGGATATGCAGATGATCTCCGGCACGCCACTCGCGCTCTGTAGCGGACTAGCCTCGATCCGGGGGCCCAGCGGGAGCATCGCGATTGGCGGCGTCGATCTCGTCGACACGACCACGATGCGCGCGGTTCATCAATTGCCGGTTCCGCTGTGGACGCCGCAAGGCACACCATACACGCGCAATCCCGTGTACGCGCTGCTCGGCGACAACGGCGGCATTCGCTTCTACTTCCTTCCCGGCGACGGCCGCGCAACGCTGCACATCGTCGACGCATTTCCTTAGTCCGGGAGGGACGCGCCTGCGCGTCCGGTGTCACTCCGACGATTACGCGCCCTTCGATTGCTTGAGCGCATCCTTCACGCGTTTCACCTGATTCACGTGCACGTTGAGGTGCATCACGTTGAACGCCATCCACTCGCGGCAATTGAGCGGACCGAAGAATGGATGGTCGAATGTGAGGGTTAGATTGGGTGTGTCGCTCAGACTCGACGCCGCTTCCTCCGCTCGCTTGAATACCGACTTTAACGATTCGACTACCTTGGAGAAGTCGCCCGGATCTGCCGAGAGTTCACCGGGCACAGCCTTGATACCTTGGGGCGAGGTCCCGGATGCCAGCGTAGGAACGAGCACTGCGGTGCGCGTAACAGCGTGATCGACGTGCAGACAAACCTCGCGCACGCACCACTGACCCTCCCCCGGCGTGTAGTGCACATCGGCGTCGGAAAGGCCTTCCAGTTCGGCGAGAAACCTCGTCGCCGATTCGCGCATCCTCGCGCTGAGTTGCTCGGGTGACTCGCTTTTAACGTCCGCAATCCACGCTTTTCCCCGCGTGATTCGATCTTGCATCCTTGCATCGACGGTAGCCATATCGATAGTTCCTCCGGCGTTTTCCGATTAAACCCCGCGCGGCGTTTCGCGTGCCCGAAACGCGTTTCGCATACGATACGCGATACGCAAACACCAGCGCGGTAACAAGCGAAGAGAGGCCAAGGCCAGGGCTGCAACGGCCGCGAACGGGCGCAGGCACCATGGATACGTCGACACGAGCAGCATCAACGAACGCAAGACCACGGCAAAATAAACCTTGCCGCGCCGTGCGAGAAAATCCGGGCCGGTGCGGCAGTTGTAGAGGTACTCAGGAAAGTTCTCAAGCCGATAACCCGCCACGATCAGCCTCGCCCACAGATGGTAATCGTGTCCGCGCCGATAAGGTTCATGGTATG
>JBGTJY010000546.1:0-8094 GCA_041744855.1 Candidatus Hydrogenedentales bacterium | reverse complement strand
TCTCGTAAATCGATGGCGTGCATGAGTATCCGCCCGTATGGGTGACTGACGGAAATTTGGCAGTGTGCGTGCCCCCGTACCCGAACGGTTATTCCGGAAACCACACCGGATCCCGCTTCTCCGCGAACGCCGCCAGGCCCTCTCGCGCCTCGTCCGTTGTGCGCATGGTCTTGTGGAGCGCTTCCGCGCGAATGAAGTGGCCGCGCACCGGCAAGCTCCATTCCTCATCGAGCAGGCGCTTCGTCATGGCGACCGCGCCTGGCGCAGCCTTAAGCGCGCGTTGGGCGAGCGCGAGCGCCGCCGCGAGTTCATCACCGGCCGGCACGACGCTGTGCACGAGTCCCATCGCTTGGGCTCGCTGCGCATCCACGATTTCGCCCAGCAACAACAATTCGCGCGCGATCGGCTCCGTCACTTTGCGGCGCAGGAAGGTCATGACGATCCCCGCGACGAGACCCCGTTGCACTTCGGGAAAACCCGTCGTGAACGTGTCCCCGGCGATCGCGAAATCGCATGCGAGCATCAGGCCCGCGCCGCCCGCGATTGCCGGACCATTCACCGCCGCGATCGTGATCTTCGGAGAAAGCGTGACGGCCTTGATCGCGCGCGCCGCGCCCTCGGCGGATCGGTGCGCGAGCGATTCGTCGCGGGCCTCTTTCAAATCCAGACCTGCACAAAACGCTTTTCCGGCTCCGGTAATAATCAGCACCCGTTGCGCGGGATCGTCGTTGAATTCATCGACGGCGGCAGCTAGCGATTCAACCAGGGCGATGTTGAACGCGTTGCGCTGATCCGGACGATTCAGCGTGATGACCGTGACGCCGTCCGCGCCCGCATCGACGAGTAACGGCGCTTCGCTCATCGCGCGGGATGATCGGGCCGGCGGCATCGCTCAAACTCGGCGTCGCCGATTTCGAGCCGCATTTCGAGCAGCGCCTGCCCGAGCGCCTTGCCTTGCGCGTCGACCCGTAGCGATCGGCTCCCGCCTCCGGCGAGAATCTCCGGCAATAAGAAATTGAACGCGCCAAGATTCGGCAGTTCAAAGCGTTTCACCACGCCAACACCCAGCGCCTTGAAGTAGACTTCAACGCGCTCGGCCTTCAGTTCCTTTTCAAGAAAACTGTAGCCGTCGGGCGTGTACGCGATGATCCCGATGTTCGAACTCGAACCCTTGTCGCCGCTGCGCGCGTGCGCAATGTCGTACAGCGCGATATTCATACCGTGACGACTTCCACGGCAATATTCAACCGCTCGCGCTCGACCAGACATGGCCAATAGCCGAACACCGGTGTCACATTTGGCCGACCGCCCGAATAGCCTGTGGTCCCCTGCGGTCCACCGCAAGCGAATGGACTCAGCTCTTTCGCGAAACGCTCAACGGCTTCTTTGTTCGGATCGGCGACGCTCACACGCAACACCGTCTCGAGCAATTCCGGCTCCGCGATGACGCCCTTCACGACGTGATTCGCGCCGACGCATTCGACATTCGTGCGCGCGTATTCGTAGCCCCCTTCCTTGAGCCGTGTGAAGATCAGTTCGCCCGCCTTCTTCCCCTTCGCGACCGCGTTGCGTCCGAACAACGTCATGGTCCCCTGGGCCCAAAATCCGTCGCGGTACGTCGCGCTCACTTTGTACGTCTACGGCGGCGCGCTGCCCGTCGCGCCGGATACGCGCACGCGGTTCGGCGCGATCTCCTCGACCTTGAGCGTAAGGAACGAAACCGTTGCATCGGGACTCAGGTAACGCCCCGGATCGCCGAGTTCGTAAAGCAGTTGCTCTTTCACGATCGGCTCATTCACGCGCCCGCCCATCGAGTCCGGCTTCGTGACCACGCACGATCCGTCGTCGCTCAGCTCGACAATCGGAAAGCCGATATGTGCGAGGTCGGGCAACTCGAGCCAATGCGTCGAGATGCCGCCGCAGGCCTGCGCGCCGCACTCGATCAAGTGTCCGGCGACCGTCCCGCCCGCAATCCGGTCGTAGTCGTTTGCGCGCCACCCGAAGTGATGCAGGCACGGCGCGACAGCAAGCGACGGATCGGCCACGCGGCCCGTGACCACAATGTCCGCGCCTTCCGCGAGCGCCCTCGCGGGTCCAGCCGCGCCGATGTACGCATTCGCGGTAACGAGCTGATCCTCGACGCTCGAAATCGGCAGCATCGTATCCCAATTGTCGAACGTTTTTTTCTGATCGCCCGTCGTCTCGCGAATAATCGGCAGCACATCGTCGCCGGTGACGACGCCGATTTTCATGCCGCCGCAACCTTCATCGCGCAGCACCTGCGCAAGCGCCTCGGCGCAACCGCGCGGATTCAGCCCCCCCGCATTCGTCACGATTTTCGTCTTCGAGCCGTTCTTCCAGAACGGCGTGAGACTCCGCACGGTTTGTACGAAATCCCGCGCGAAACCCGCATTCGGATCGCGATGGCGCTGCAACGCCATGATCGACAGCGAGACCTCCGCCAAATAATCGAGCGTGAGGTAATCCATCTCGGGCGCGGCCGCCATCAACCGCCGCGGCGCGTCGACGCTATCGCCCCAAAACCCGGACGCGTTGCCAATTCGTAAAACTGATTTCGACACCAAAGCAATCCATGGTAACGCCGGTTTCTAACCGGCGAGTTATTTAGGAGCTAACCGCCTCATACTTGCCGGTTGAAAACCAGCGTTACAGAGCTGACCGCCTCATACCTGCCGGTTGAAAACCGGCGCTACTGTCCCGCGATCTGTTTTAGCTCCCGGCGACGCACGTCGTCGTCCGCGTTGTCCCATATCTGATCCAACTTCGCGCTAGCCGCGGCCGCGCCTGCCGCATCGCCGCAGCCCTCTAGCGCGCGAGCCAAGCCCCGAAGCGACGACGTACGGAGTGGAGTCAATTTCAACTGTTCCTCGTACGCGGCCTTCGCTTCGGCGTGCTGGCCCCCATTGAGAAACTCGTCTCCCAATAGCTCCGCAGTCGGCTTTACGACGTTCGGTGGACCAAACATTCTGTTGAGCGCCACTTCGGCCTTCGCTGTCTCGCGCAGCGCTTCGATAGCCTTGTTCCGATCGCCGCTCTGCAATTCGAGCAACGCCGATGCTTGCTGTTCCAAGACCGCCTTCGTCTCCTCGAACGCCGGATACGTACCCGTGTCAACGGTCTCGCGCATGCTCTGGAACGCGGCCTCTGCAGCCTCGCGATCTCCACGCCGTATCGCCGCGTACCCTACCGTGAAAAAATAATCACGCGCGCCGTTTTGACTCGGTTCGTATTCAATCGCCCAACGCTCCGCCGCGTCCCACTGTTCCGTGTCGATGACATACCGCGCGAACATCTGCCCATAGTAGCCGCGTTCGCCCGCCTTCGCTCCTTCGTTCATGCGCGCGTAGGCTTTTTCCATCAACGCCGCGGCATCCTTGTAGCGGCCCTGTTGCAGATAGCCGTACTCGAGCCAATGCGGGTAATGCCCGCTCGCTTCATCCGGTTCGTCCCGTTCCGCGTGACTGCGATTCTCGACTTCAATCGCGATCTCATTCGCGCGCACGAGGTCGTCCCACATGCCCATCGCCACGAAAATGTGCGAGGTCATGTGTTGCGCGTGCGCCGCCGCGGGCGCGATCTTCGAATAGGCGCGCGCCATCGGAAGCCCGAGCGGCGCGTGAATCGCATCGTCGTATGAATGAATCAGGTAGTGCGCCGCGCCCGGATGCTCGCGATTCTTGTCCCAAACCTGCGTGAGCACCGCGGCAGCCTGCATGTACGCCGCGAAATCCCGGCCCTCATGCGCGGACCCGAGAATCGAAAGCCCGTAGAAGGTCGTCGCTTCGTCGTCATCGGGATACGTCTCGTGAAGCCGCCGCATCGCGTCGCGATACAAATCGTCGCGATCGTCCTTGGGCACGCCAATCGCCGGCTCGACCGTCCCGTACAAAATCTCGACCGCGCGTAGATAGTCCTTCTCGCGTTGCGTCGGCGCCTTCGCGGCGCGTTCTTCCGGCGTGCGCGCGAGCCGGCCGAGCGCATCTTCCGCGGGCTGCTTCGATTGACGAAACCAAATCGGATGGTTGTAGGCCATGGCCTCGCCCCAATACGCCAACGCGAACCCGGGATCGATTTCCTGCGCCTTCTTGAACTCCTCGACCGCCTCGTCGTACTCGAAGTTGTGCATGTACAACACGCCCGCGAGAAACGGCTCTTGCGCCGCCGCCGCGCCGGAATTAGGGAATTCGATCTTGCCGAGCAGACTATTGTCGGCCCAAATCGGGGCCGCCAACGTAGCGAGAGTGCACCCCAACGCAAGTGTACGTAATCGAGTCAACATCCCGACTGAACTCCTTCGTGTTCTTCGTGCCCTTCGTGGTGATGCTACTCGGCTGGAGAGGCCTCTTTCGATCATGGAAAGATTCACCGCGATGGGCACGAAGAACACGAAGATGAATTACGACGGCGATCCCGCAACGGCCGCAGCCGCCGTGTCGTTGGCCCCGTGGATACGTCCGCTGTTACGCATCAATTCGAGCCAGAATTTCGCGGCGTCGAAATAATACTTCGACAAATACGGCCGCCGCATAAGGTTCATCGTCACCCGGCCCCAATACCGCGGCCGCATGTAGTACTTCCGATACGCGCGCTGGACCATCCGGTACAACTGTTCCTGGTCCTTATAGTCCGAGGGCACGTACTCGGGGAAATGCACCGTCTTCTGATTCTCGATGATGCGCCCCGTCTGATGCGCCAATGCCTCGATGGGCGTCCCCGGCGCGACGTGGAACGGAAAAAACATCATCCAGTCCGTATTCAATTCGCACGCGAACTTGATCGTTTCGAGCGTCTGCTCGGGCGATTCCGTGGGGAATCCGAGAATGAACGACCCGCGCACTTCGATCCCGGCGTCCTTCGCCCATTTCACTGTGTCGCGAATTTGTTGCCGGGTCGTGCCCTTCTTGATGAGATCGAGCAATTCCTGCACGCCCGATTCGAATCCGTAGTACAAGTTGTAGCAACCCGAATGCGCCATGCGTTTCAACATCGCCGGACGCACCGCGCGCATGTGGCCATAACACGACCACGTGATGTTCAACTTTTCGCGATCGAGCCGATCGCAAAACTCGTTCACCCATTTGGGATTCACGGCGAAGGTGTCGTCCCAAAACAGGATTTCCTTCATGCCGCGCTCTTTCACCAACGGCACCAATTCATCGATCACATTTTGAGGCGAACGCCTGCGATACTTCGGCGAATACTCTCCGCCCTGAAAACAAAACGTGCACTTGCCCCACGAGCACCCGCGCGACGTGATCGACGTAGTTCCAGGCTCGTGCCGCACCTGATTCGGCAGCGCGCGATACGCGTACGGCTCATAGATTTTGCGCGCGGGATGCGGCAAGTCGTCCAGGTTTTTCGCAATCTCGCCTTGGCCGTTGATGAACAGCTTGCCGTCGTCGTCCTTGTAGCAAAGGCCCTTGACGCTGCGCCATTCCTCGTTGCGGCTAACCTTGTCGACCAACTCCGCGAACGGGTATTCACCTTCGCCGGGGATCAACACATCGACCGCGGGACACTCGTCGAAAACGTCGCGATAGGACGACGTCGTGTGCGGACCGCCCATCACGATCAGGATTTTCGGCGCGCGCGCCTTCAGCTCCACCGCCACCGCATAGGCCGTGTGCGCATAGACGTTCATGACCGACAGCGCGACGACCGCAGGGTCCTTGGCGATGATTTCCGTCGCCGTCTGGTAGGGATTCATGTCGCGAATCTGGGCGTCGAGCAACTCGACTTCATGCCCTCGCGATTCGACGAGGCTCGCAAGATGCCCAACCCCGAGCGACGGCAAGAAGCCGCGCTTCATCTTCGTCGTGCTCCCATAGGAAGCCGACATGTCGAATGGGGGCAGTACGAATAAGACCTTCATACGTAACGAGTTCTCAACCTTCTCGACACCGGCAAATATTTGCGCGCCACAAACTTACGAAGATAAGAAACACCGACTACACTATAGGGGGAAGCGCGTCGATCTGTCAACCCGACCCGGGAGGGACGCGGTCCTCCGCGTCCGAGGTTCCAACCTCGAGCCGAAGTCGCACAACATCCCGACCCGGGAGGGACGCGGTCCTCCGCGTCCGAGTTCCCACGACGAATCGCCGTCGCACAAGATCCGGACGCGCAGGAGCGCGTCCCTCCCGAAGGGCACTGTGCGTATGCTACCTTAACCCGCCCATGACCACGCACCGCCGCCCCGGAATTATCCTGATCAACACCGGCTCTCCCGACGCCCCCGCCACGGCCGAAACACGCGTCTACCTGCGCCAATTCCTATCGGACCCGCGCGTGATCGATATCGCGCCCTGGAAGCGATGGCTGCTCCTCAATCTCGTTATCCTCCCGTTTCGGCCCAAGCAATCCGCGCACGCCTACCGGCAAATCTGGACCGATCGCGGTTCGCCGCTTCTCGTCAACAGCGCGGACTTCCGCGATCGATTGCGCGAGCGCATTCCCCAAGCCGAGATCGAAATCGCCATGGCCTACGGCAAACCCTCGATCCCGGAGACCATCGCGAGGCTCGTCGCAAAGCGCGTCAGTCCGCTCGTCGTCGTGCCCATGTTCCCGCAATACGCCTCAGCGACATTCGGCTCCGTGCTCGAGGGCGTCTACAAAACCGCCGCGGAATTTCCGAACGTCCCGCCGATCGTGACCGTGCCGCCATATTACGACGACGCGGGATTCCTCGACGCGTGGGCGGAATGTGTGCGTCCGCAACTCGAGGCGTTCAAGCCCGATCATATCCTCGTCAGTTACCACGGACTGCCTGTGCGGCAAATCGAGAAGTGCGATCCCTCCGGCGAACACTGTCTGAAGCGAAGCGACTGCTGCGAAACGTTTCGCGAGCATCAGCCAGAGTGTTACCGCGCGCAATGTGTCGCGACCACGAAAGGCATCGCCGATCGTCTCGGTTGGACCGCAAGTGATTTCACGCTCTGCTTTCAGTCGAAGCTCGGCCGCGATCCCTGGCTCACCCCGGCGACCGATGCGACGGTTATCCAAAAGGCCAAAGACGGCATTAAACGCCTCGCGATCGTTTCGCCGGCATTCGTCGCGGATTGTCTCGAGACACTCGAAGAGCTCGGCATGCGCGCGAACGAAAGCTTCCTATCAGCGGGTGGCGACGCCTTCTTCCTCGCCGCCAGTCTGAACGACCACCCCAAGTGGGTCGAGGCGATGGCAAGGGTAATCGAGCCGGGGAGCGGATTATTATTTACAGAAAAGGGATGAAGTTTACGCGTAGTGACTCTTGAATCGATCTAGTTCAGTTGCTATTCTCCCTTCTACACGCCAGTGCGCCGAAAAGGGAGAAACCCGATGTCAATGCGCCTTTTCCACCTGTTGTTAATCGGCTCAAGCATTACGCCAGTGTTCGGACAAACCGTCACCTACGAACTCGGCGACGAGGTTGCCATGCTGGACAATGCCTTTTACGAAGGGCAAGCGATTGACGGGTCTGACGTCGCCGGTCGTCAATCCTTGTACTACGATATCAGCCCCGATGGGAATACTATCGTCTTCTTGGGCGTAAACAATTCGACCTTTAGCGCCGGCGTTTTTATCGTCGATGTTGGCGCGCCCGATCTCTGGCGCCGGATCACAATCGACGGTGCCCCGCTTTCGCTGATAAGACCCCACTGGTCGCCAGACGGATCTCAGATCATACAGGGCCTAAAAGTCTACGATGAGAATTCCGGAATGGAAACGTTCGACTTCGATACAGTCGATCAGGCGATACCGGGTAGCATTTTTTCCGCGTTAAGCGTCACGCGAAAGGCTTCTGACAACTGGGTAATGTTCTGGTACGTTCCTGACGGAAGCCACGTGGAATACATTGCCATACCGATTTTTCCCAACGGTGTATACGATCCGGGCAGGGCCCCAGTCGCGTTAACCAATTTCCAATTTTCCCCAGTCGGCGAGGGCTTCCCCGGGCTCGCGGGCGGACGCATTTCAAGGAACGGAACTAAAATAGTATTCAGTCTGTACACTCACCAGACCCCTCCCGACTTGGTACCGGACCTCAGTGACATTTACCTTCTCGACGGGTTCGATAGCATCGTTTCGGCGCCA
>JBGTJY010000545.1:0-7680 GCA_041744855.1 Candidatus Hydrogenedentales bacterium | reverse complement strand
GTGTGCGTTCACAAGGGAGACTATCGATGTCTAAGACTCATTTGCCCGTCGCGCTGGTTGCGGCTTTCGTTATGGCTATTGCATTCGCGAGCCCAGCATTCGCTGGCCCGTCCGGCGCTGGCCTTTCTACCGCCGACAACTGCTGCGGCACCTGTTGCGGCGAGGGCTGTTGCACGAAGGCCTGTTGCCAAGATGGCGATTGTTGCACCGCGGACGGCTGCAAAGCTGACTGCTGCGGTGACGACTGCTGCACGATGCCCTGTTGCAAAGCGGCAGACAGCTGCTGCGTGACGGCCGAAAGCGCGCATACTGCAGCAACGCTTAAGACCCAGGTTCTCGCGCAGATCACGTCGGCGCTGAACCTCTGCTAGTCAGAGTCGAAGAAACAAACCAAAGGCCCGCTCCGGTTCGCCGGAGCGGGCCTTTCCTGCAGAGCTTGGGTTATTTCAATGCTTTGATTGCCTCGATCAATTCCTCGTTCGAATGGCGCTCCTGGTATTTCTTGAGGAAAAGTTTCGCCTCGATTGTGCCGTCCTGTCCGACTATGTACGTGCCGGGATGCGGCACTCCGGACAGGTCGTTCGGTCCGTATTTCTTTCCGTCCATCTCGGTGTTTCGGATGCCATACGCATCGATCGTCTGGTTTCCTTCATCGGAGAGCAGCGGGAACGTGATGCTGTTCTTCTCGGCGAAGGCCTTCAGGACTTCCATTGAATCATAACTAATCGCGACGATTTGAATACCGGCTTTCTCGAAATCTGGCAGACCTTTTTGCAGCTCGACCAGCTGCTGTTTGCAGAAGGGTCACCAATTTGCCGAGCGATAGAAAATCAGCGCCACACGGCTCTTCTTCGTCAGATCCGCGAGCGAGACTTCCGCGCCGTTCTGATCTTTCAACGTGAACTCCGGCGCTTTTTCGCTGACCTTTATCCCTGTCATTTCGTCAGGCGCCTTCTCCGCTTGGGCAAATGCGCTGGCTGCGCCCAACGCGACAATCGCGCAGGCCGCAAACGCCGTTCTTCGAACTACATTCTCCATGCTGGGCTCCTTTCCGGTGCGAATCACGGCTGCATTATACGACAGTGCGGCGTAGTGACACGCGGCCGTCGCTTCTGCGTAGAATAGGCTCGGCTCAACATTCGCTCGGCGAGGAGGAGATTTTCATGGCCGCAGGCATTCAATTCGGCGACACGTTCACGCCCCAAGCGGAGCTGCTAACGCGCGTCGCCAAGGCCGCGCGGGGATTCGTGAACAGCGGCGTGCGCCGCGGCGATTCGGTCGCGATCATGTTGCGCAACGACGTGCCCTTTCTCGAAGCGACCCTCGCCGCCCGACACCTCGGCGCGTACCCCGTTCCGCTCAATTGGCACCTGCAGCCCGAAGAGGCGCGCTACATTCTCGACAATTCCGAAGCGAAGCTCCTGATCATTCATGCCGATTTATTGCCGCAAATTCAAAGCGGGATACCGGAGCACGTCCAGATTTTCGTTGTGCCCACGCCGGAAACGATCACTGGGTCGTACGGACTTCATGAGAACGGAAACGGCCTGCCGCCGAACACGAAAGAGTGGAACTCGTTCCTCGCCGGCCTTGAGCCGTGGGACAAACCGGCCGAACAAGAGACCGCCAGCATGATTTACACGAGTGGGACGACCGGCAGGCAGAAGGGCGTTCGCCGTCAGCCCTCCACCCCCGAGCAATACCAACGCACCGTCAAGACTGCATTCAACGTCATGGGCATCGGCCCGGGCGTTCGCTGCATCATACCCGCGCCCATGTACCACTCCGCGCCGAACTTTTACTCGGTGATGGCCACCATACTCGGCGGCTACACCGTGATCATGCCGCGCTTCGATCCCGAGGACTTTTTGCGCATCGTTCAAGAACACAAAATCACTCACGTGCAAATGGTTCCCGTCATGTTCGTGCGGCTGCTGAAACTGCCGAAAGAAGTCCGCGAGAAATACGACGTCAGCTCGCTGCAGAACATCATCCACGCGGCCGCGCCCTGCCCGGCTGACGTGAAAAAGGCGATGATTGAGTGGTGGGGTCCCATCATCAACGAATACTACGGCAGCACCGAACTGGGCATGCTCACCTACGCGAATTCCGCCGACGCGCTCAAATATCCCGGAACGGTGGGCAAACCGATCGACGACGTGTCGTTGCGCATCATCAGTCCCGATGGCAAGGACATGCCCACGGGCGAGCCGGGCACGATCTACGCGCGCGTGAATTGGTATCCCGACTTCACGTACCAGCACGACGAAGCCAAGCGCAAAGCCATGGAACGCGACGGTCTGCTCTCGCCGGGCGATATCGGTTACGTGAACGAAGATGGCTACCTGTTTCTCTGCGATCGCTCGAACGACATGGTCATTTCCGGCGGCGTGAATATTTATCCCGCCGAGATCGAATCCGTGATCATTCAACTCGATGGCGTGAAGGATTGCGCCGTATTCGGAATCCCGGACGCTGAATTCGGTGAGTCGCTCGCGGCGATCATCGAGCCGCAGGACGATGCCGAGCTGACGATCGAGGGCGTCGCAGCGTACATGCGCGACCGGCTGGCGCATTTCAAGGTGCCGCGGCACATTGAATTCCGCACCAACCTGCCCCGCGAAGATTCGGGCAAACTATTCAAACGCAAACTCCGCGAGCCGTTTTGGGCGGGCGTAGGGCGTAAGATATAAAGTGTTGGTAGTTCCGCATTCATGCGGCGGGGTCTAACGCACGCCCATCGTATGAATGCGCAACTCCGTACGAGGATGTCCCACAGGTGAAGTTTAATCTTGTCTGATTCGAGCGAATCACGCGGTCCCGAATTCGTGACGCCTCCGGTGCCGGTCCGACGCGCCGCGTCGCAAGTTTCGCCGCAAACCAGACCCAAATCCGAAAGCCGGGGCATCGCACTCATCATCCTGGGGAGTTTCACGCTGATTTCGGTATTGACCCTTTTTGCGGTGGCCGGAATGGTGATGTTGTCGATGATCGATCCGTGGAGCGACCCGCACGCCCTCGTCACCGATGCCGCGGCGCATTTCGCCGATGCACTCGACGACGCCGGCGTTTTCCAACGACCGCTCGACCTTGACGATCCGCTGTTGCGCTATCGAAAACTCCATCTCGTTTCGGACGTCGGATCGCAAAGCGCGCGGCGCGTTATCGAGGAGCTTCGCTATCTCGACGCCATCGATCCCAATCTCCCCATTGATTTGTACATTACCTCTTGGGGAGGCTGGTCGAGCCAGGCATTTGCGATTATCGACACGATGCACACCATGACCGCGCCGGTAAACACGTACGCGCTGGGCCTCGCATCGTCCGCCGGCGCGATGGTCCTCGTCGCGGGTACGGGAACTCGTTACGCCACACCCCGCGCCATCGTCATGATTCACGCGAACGATGAGGAATCGGAAAACTCGATGAGCTTCGAATTCGCGGACGCCCAACGTCACGAAGCCCTATGGCGTGAATTCGCCAATCTCCCGGACGAGTGGTTTCCGATGAACCGCGGCGAGGAGTATTACCTCAGTCCGGAATTGGCGTTAAAATACGGCGTGGTCGATGCCATCACGGAGTAGTAGAAGACGCATTTCGGTTTATCCGTGGGTGCGCTATACTATGCCGTTTGCCATCAACTTGTGACGGCTAGAAGTAACTTGCGCCCCAAGCACGGGCGATACGGGAGTCCCTCATGGACCTGAATTTCACGGTTGAGGAGGAAGCGTTTCGCCAGGAAGCGCGGGAATGGATCAGCGCGAATTTGCCGGAGGTGTTTCGCTCGTCGAAGACGCGCTCGAACCGCGAGCACCGTGACGTGTGGTACAAGCGGCTCGCGGAGCGCGGCTGGCTTTGCGCGGCTTGGCCGAAGGAGGCGGGCGGCGCGGGTTGGAGCCTCGCGAAGCAGTTCATCTTCAAGGAAGAAGCGGCCTCGCAAGGCGCGCCTCCCGGCGACATGGGCGTCTCGATGGTCGGCCCCATGATGATCGAATACGCGAGCGAAGAACAGAAAAAACGTTTCCTCCCGAAAATTTATCGCGCGGAAGAAATGTGGTGCCAGGGCTACTCCGAGCCGAACGCTGGGTCTGACCTCGCGAGCTTGCAATTGCGCGCAGTGCGCGATGGCGACGACTACGTGCTCAATGGCCAGAAAATCTGGACGAGCTACGCGGCGGAGTCGGATTGGATTTTCATTCTTGCGCGCACCGATGCGACGGCGAAACAGCAAGAAGGCATCTCGTTTCTCGTGTCGCCCATTGACGCGCCCGGCATCGAGATTCGCCCCATCCGCCAAATTACCGGCGAATCGGAATTCTTCGAAACATTCTTCACCAACGTGCGCGTGCCCGTTACGAACCTCATCGGACGCGAGAACGGCGGGTGGACGCTCGGCAAGCGCTTGCTCGCGCATGAACGTGTGTCGACCGGCGCGGGCGCGGGCTATCGGCAAACGATCGAGAAGTTGACGCATCTCGCGAACACGACCAAGCTCAACGGTCATGTCGCGATGGACAACGACGACACGCGCCATCGCATCGCGCAATTGCACATCGAACTCGATGCGCTCGACGCGCTCGGTTATCGCAGCCTGACGCAACTCCTGCACGGCGCGATGCCCGGCCCCGAATCGAGCGTGATGAAGGTCTACGGCACGGAGCTCTTTCAGCGCATCACGGACTTGGCGCTCGAGGTGCAGGGTCCGTTGTCGCAGGTGTGGTGGGACGACGAGAATCTGAAGGACGAGACGCAGGGTTGGTCGAAGACGGCGGCTTGGAGCCGGGCGTTTACGATTTTCAGCGGGACGAGCGAGATTCAGCGGAACATTATTAGCGAGCGGGTGCTAGGGTTGCCGCGTTAGGCGATTCGAGGACGAGTTGTCATGAAGGCTCGGCCTTCTTCGTTAAAGAATGAAAATGCGGTGTAAGCCGTTTTGTCGATTACGATTACGATTACGAAGTACGAGCACGAGGGCCCGCGCCCCGATTGTATTTTCGTAGCAGTACGAGAAAGAGAACGAGAACGAACGAAGAGGGTAGAAATCGCCCACGCAGACTGGGCTCGAGGGATGTGACATGAACTTCGGTTTCACTGAAGACCAGGACATGATCCGGAAGTCGGCGCGTGATTTCGTGAGCGGGGAGTCTTCGCTCGAGCGCGTGCGGGCGTTGCGCGAAGATGCGCGGGGCTATTCGCCGGAGCTGTATCAGAGGATGGCGGAATTCGGCTGGCTCGGGGCGATCGTGCCCGAACCATTCGGCGGCATCGGTCTCGGTATGTGCGACCTGATTTGCATCACCGAGGAACTCGGTAAAGGGCTGCTCCCGGAGCCGCTCACCGCGTGCGCGGTGCTCAGCGCGAGCGCGCTGCTCCATGGCGCTTCCGATACCCAGAAATCCGAGTGGCTGCCGAAGATCGCCTCGGGGGAATCGCTGATCGCTAGCGGATTCTACGAACTCGAGGGCCGTTCCGCGCTGAATCATGTTGCGACCACTGCGAAGTCCCAGGGCGCTGGGTATCGGCTTACGGGATCGAAATGTTTGGTCGACTACGCAGCGTCGGCCGATAGGTTGCTCGTGACCGCGCGCACTTCGGGCGATACGAGAGACGCCGAGGGTATCTCGTTGTTCCTGGTCGACCCGAATGCGAGCGGCGTCACGATTACGCCCGTCTCGACGGTCGATCGCCGGCGTCGCGCAAACGTGACGTTGGCAAACGCCGAAGCCACGTTCATCGGCACGAAGGGCGACGCGCTGAACGCGGTCGAGCACGCCGTCGATCGCGCGGGCGTCGCGCTCTGCGCGGAGATGGTTGGCGGCATGGAAGAGGCGCTCCGGCGCACGACGGAATACGCGCGCGAACGCGTGCAGTTCGGCCGCGCGATCGGAGGTTTCCAGGCCGTGAAACACAAAGCCGCGAACATGTACATCGCGCTCGAGGCCGCGCGTTCGTCGATGTATTTTGCGGCGATGGCGCTCGATGAGTGTCTACCGCAGGCCCGTGCCGCAGTTTCCGCCGCTAAGTCGGTCTGCTCGCAGCAATACCTAGCGGTCGCGAAAGAGGCGATCCAGTTGCACGGCGGGATCGGCTTTACCGAAGAGCACGACATCCACCTCTTTTACAAACGTGCGGTCGCGGCCAACGTCACCTACGGCGATCCAGCCCATCACCGGGAACGCTACGCCGCCGAAAAAGGCCTGCGCTCGGATCCCGTCGAGGAAGTGCTCAAGGGACAAGTGGGCACGCCCGCACTGCAGAAGTAGTTCCATAACCCCGCTTTTCAAGCGGCACGAGGGGCCAGGCGCGAAGAGTCCAGGCGCCGCGGAGGCGAGCCTCGCCGTTGCGGCCACACGTGCCGCTTTAAAAAGCGGCGGTAGCGTCTAATAAGTCCTTGTATCTGAGGCACCTAAGCCGAAGGGCAAGCCGCGCTACCAAGGTAATTTCTTGGTAAAAATAAGAATTCTATGGCACAATGGGGATCGGTCCGGTAGGGACCATTCTGGATACGGGGAAGCGTTGCCATGGATATCGGGGTGAAAAGCGCAGTCGCGGAAAGGTCTTCCGCGCTCGAGGGGCAAGAAACATTTGCCGAACTCTTCAAACGCAGCCAGATCGGCGACTGTGTCAATAGCATCGCCCACGATCTCAATAACTACCTTGGCGCGATCCTGTCCTACGCCGAACTCGCCAGCATGGAGCAGGGCGCGTCGGCCGAATCCAAACGCATGACGGGCGAGATCGTCAGCGCCGTCCAAAAGAGTTCCGCATTACTCAGCACGATCTCGTCCATCTCGCGGCCCGAACGTCCGAACGCGGTGTTCTGCGATGTCGCCGCATTGGTCGAGCGCGTCGTCGACCTGCGCCGCTTTGAATTCGGACGTAACCGGATTCAAGTGCAAACGTACGTCGTGAACGAACCGGGATCCCTGATCGTCGATCAGCCGAAATTCGCGCGCGCGCTACTGTACATCTTGCTCAACGCCGCCGAATCGGCCGCGGAGTCCGATGCGCCGCGCGTGCGCGTGACGGTTACCGGGTTTCGCGACAAAGTCGAAATCGGCATTGACGACTCGGGCCCCGATATTGCCGACGACGATATGCCATTCGTCTTCGAGCCGTTTTTCACGACGAAGGGCGGCGGCCATCTTGGCCTCGGTCTAACGCAGGCCCACGAGATTGCCTTGCTACACCGAGGCGAGCTCGACTACGAGCCCGACTCAGGGTTCACCCTGACGGTTCCCAGGAACACCGGGCTCGACTTATAGCAGCCCCGAACGATCCGGGTACTTTCGTTTTCGTTCTCATTCTCCTCACTCGCCTGCCTGAAACAAAAACGCCCGGCGCAAGGCCGGGCGCTTCGTAACGTTGTATTTCTTAGGCTACGCGGTCGCGGGCTCTGTCGAATCCGGACGCGGCTTTTTCTTTTTCCGCTTGCTGATCCGCCGGGTGGGACCGCCCTCTTTATCGCCGCCGCCTGGACCCTCGCCGGAAGCGCCGATCCGGCTTTCGCGCCAGCGCTGCCAGTAGTACACGATTGAGCTCGCAATGTAGATCGAGGAATACGTCCCGACGATGATGCCCACCAGGAGTGCAAAGGCGAAATCGCGAATCGCCCCGCCGCCGAAGATGAACAAGACCACCACAGTGAAGAGCGTAGTCAACGAGGTTAGGAGGGTCCTG
>JBGTJY010000544.1:0-1624 GCA_041744855.1 Candidatus Hydrogenedentales bacterium | reverse complement strand
CGTTGTTCGATTTGTTGGAGGATGTCGGGGCGGGGGCGGCGGACGTATTCGTCGCGCAATTCAATTACCATCTGAGCGAGGCGGGCGATGGTGCGAACGGTGTGAATGGGGTCGTCCTCGCGCGACGGCGCTGAGTAGCCGCTCATTGGTGCGTCTCCTCAGCCGGAGCTGGGTCGTCCGGCTGTTCTGTTGAGCCGTCGAGCAGCGCGATCAGCGCAGCCTCGTCGATGATCGGAATCTTTAATTCGGCGGCACGTTCGGCCTTACTGCCCGCTTCTTCGCCCGCGACGACGAAGGATGTCTTTTTCGAAACCGAATTGGTGACGGTCGCTCCGGCGCGCCGCAAACGTTCTTCCGCCTGCGGTCGGGTCAACGTGTTCAGTCTCCCGGTGAGAACGAACGTCTTTCCCGCCAGATGCGCCGAGCCGCCGTTGCTCGCTGTGCGTTGATCGGCGGTGTTGACACCGGCCAGTCGCAGCTTTTGGATAATAGCCCGATTTCGCTCTTCATGGAAGAAATCGTGGACACTTGTCGCGAGAATCTCGCCGATGCCTCCGACCGAATAAATCTCTTCAATCGTCGCCTGCGCCAAGGCATCGAGCGATCCAAAGCGATCGGCGAGCAGCGTCGCCGTCCGTTCGCCGACGTGCCGGACGCCGAGCGCGTTGATCACTCGCCAGAGGGGGCGCGTTTTACTGATTTCGACACCGGCTTGAAGATTGGCGGCGCTTTTTTCGCCGAGTCCTTCGAGACCGGCGACCTCCTGCCAATTCAGGACGTAGAGATCGGCAGCGTCTTTGACCCAACCGAGATCGACAAACCGATCGGTGATCTTGGCGCCCATGCCCTCGATATCCATCGCCCCACGGGAGACGAAGTGGTGAAGATGCTCTTTGAGTTGGGCCGGGCAAGAGGCATTGGTGCAATAGCGCATCGCGACACCCGGTTCGCGATGGGTCGGTGAACTGCAGACTGGACAGGTTTCCGGCATTTGGAACGGTTGCTCGTCGCCCGTTCGCTTTTCGACGATGACTTTGACAATCTGTGGGATGACGTCGCCCGCGCGTTGCACGACGACGGTATCCCCTACCCTGATGTCCTTGCGCGCAATCTCGTCTTCGTTATGTAATGTCGCGCGACGAACCATGACGCCGCCGATGTTCACCGGTTCCAGGTGCGCCAACGGGTTGAGCGTGCCGGTGCGACCGACATTGATTGTGATGTCGATGACTTTGGTCGTCTTCTGTATTGCTGGGAACTTATAGGCCGTCGCCCAGCGTGGTTCGCGTGCGACGAAGCCGATCTCATCTTGCAATCGAATGTCGTCAACTTTAATGACGGTGCCGTCGATTTCGAAGTCGAGCGCGTTCCGCCGCTCCTGCCACCCCTGGCATTCGGCCCTAACAGCTTCGATTGAATCGAGTTGCGCAGGAGACGGCGGGACTTGAAATCCGAGTGCTTGGAGGAGGTGCAATTCCTCCCAGTGAGTGTTCGGCGCATCGTTACCGCGAACATAGCCGATACCGTAGGTGAAGAGCCGGAGAGGGCGCGAGGCGGTAATCCGGGTGTCGAGTTGGCGGAGGGAACCGGCGGCGGAGTTGCGCGGGTTCATGAACGGATTGCC
>JBGTJY010000543.1:0-1833 GCA_041744855.1 Candidatus Hydrogenedentales bacterium | reverse complement strand
AACCATCTCCCCACCGGCGCGTTCAAAATCCGCGGCGGGCTCAACTACATGCACCATCTGCCCGCGGAGCGCCGTGCGCGCGGCGTCGTGACGGCCACGCGCGGCAATCATGGCCAATCGATCGGATTCGCCGCCCAGGTGCACGGCGTGCGCTGCGTCATCGTGGTCCCGCAGGGGAACAACCCCGAGAAGAACGCCGCGATGCGGGCTTACAGCGCGGAGCTCGTCGAGCACGGCAAAGACTTCGACGACGCGCGCGAACGCGCCGAGCGATACGTCGCCGAGGAGGGCCTCACCTACATCTCCTCCGGCAACGAGCCGCACCTCATCAACGGCGTCGGAACGTACTCCCTCGAAATCTACGAGGACCTGCCCGACGTTGACACGGTGGTCGTCCCCGTCGGCGGGGGAAGCGCCATCTGCGGCGCGTGCACCGTGTTCCGCGCGCTGAAGCCCGGCGTGCAGATCGTCGGGGTGCAAGCCGAAAACGCGCCGTGCAACTACCGGAGTTGGAAAGAAGGCCGAACCGTCACGACGGATTCCGCCGACACCTTCGCCGACGGCTTGGCCACGCGCGCGCCGTTTGCATTGCCGTTGGCCATCATGCGCGACGAACTCGACGACATGATCGTCGTCTCTGAAAACGAGATCCGCGAAGCCGTCCGCCTGCTCCTGCGAACCACGCACAATCTCGCCGAGGGCGCGGGCGCTGCGGCGTTGGCCGGCGTCGCCAAACTGCGCGAACGGCTCGCCGGGAAGCGCGTCGCCACCGTCCTCTCCGGCGGCAACATGGACGCCGACACGCTTCGTTGGGTCCTGCGCGACTAACTCCATAATCTGTCGTCCCCGCAAGCAGTAAGCGGGGACCTCGTTCCCATCTCTACCTCCGCGTTCTCTGCGTCCTCCGCAGTTCGATTCCCGCGCAACGCGGCCTTTGGCGATTCCCCGGTCGAGCATGGCCGCTTGTGCTACGCTTTTCCGCTCCGGAGGACCACACCCATGCGCATCGCGAATTCCATCATGCTCGCCGTGTTCCTGCTGTCCAGCGCGGTTCAATTCAACGACCCCGACAGTTTCCTGTGGATTTTCTACTATGGCGTCGCCGCAGTCTTCGCGGCGCTTGGCATCGCCCGCATCTACACCCGCTGGGCCGCCGTCGCCGCACTGGCCTACTTCGCGGGCTTCGCGTTCTACATTCCCGGATGGACCTCCGACACGCTCATGCTCTTGACCGAACCGAAAATGAGCACCAACGCCGTGGAACTCGCGCGCGAAGCATTTGGACTGCTAATTTGCGCCGTCTGGATGACGGTGCTCGCGACGATCGCATTCAAGCGCGCGCGAAATGCTAGGCCGCAAAATCCGGCGGGCGAGGCGCCCGCCAACTCTCAGTAATCCCGTGGATCGCCCGGATCGCGGTAATAACTTCCCGACGACGAATCCACCGTCGCGAGCGGAGTCGGCCTCGATATTCTCGTCCCGCGATTGTTTAGCGTGTTGAGAAAGTCGAAGAGCGGCCCGATATCGGCCTCAGAAATGCGAATGTTCGCCATCTCCGGATCGCCACTACGCAATTGATTCTGCCGGCTCAAGAATCCCGCGATCATCTTCTGCTCGATCACGCGCTCGATCGAAGGGTAAACCCCGCTGTGTCCATAAGGATCCGTCAACGCAAGGTGCCGCAACGTGGGCGTCTTAAACGCGGCAAACGCGCCGCCCGCATCCTCGCCCGGCGCGAAGTTCCAGAACCCAAGATCCACCGCCTCCGGATTTTTCTTGCTAATGATCCCCATCGAAAGTTTCGACGGACGATCCGCCGCGCTGGCACTCGGC
>JBGTJY010000542.1:0-2749 GCA_041744855.1 Candidatus Hydrogenedentales bacterium | reverse complement strand
GGTCGCGTTCGATCGGGCGATGCGGGCGGCGGGCAACCGGTCTGAACTGCATGCGTACGACGGGCAGCGGCATGGGTTCTTTAATTTTCGGCAGGGCGCGAGTCCGTATTACACCGAGACCATGACGGCCGCCGACACGTTTCTGGTGTCGATTGGTTTTTTGGAGGAACAGTGACCGTTTTTTTGGAGGGACCATGACGGAGCTCAACTCCGGTCAGCGGAAATATCTGCGCGGGCTTGCGCATCATCTCGAGCCTTCCGTCATCGTGGGTAAGCAGGGCGTGACGGATAGCCTGGTCGCATCGATCGAAAAATCGTTGCTGGCGCACGAGCTGATCAAAATCCGGTTCAACGATCACAAGCCGGAGAAAAAGGTGCTTAGTTCGACGATTGCGGAACGCACGGCGTCGCAGATCGCCGGGATCATTGGGCATGTCGCGATTTTGTATCGGGCACATCCTGAAAAGGAGAAGCGCGCCATACAATTACCGAAGTAAATTCGCGCGCCGTCCGCATCGCAGCGGTCGCGATTTTCATCCGGAATTCGATTTTTCGCGCCGTTTCCTGTATCGTGCCGATCGATAAGACGAACTGGAGCGTGCGGTTCGCCGACACCGAATCGTTTCTGATCCTGCCTTTGGAGCCGTCGACCGGCTTTCTCACCCGGATTGGTGAACGTCTGAAGCTGTCGGCGGTCGACTTTCACCCCAGTTCGGAGACCGACAACCCCGGCGCAACCCAAGTTCCATGGAGGCAACAATCCTATGGCTCGGCCCAACTATAGCTCGCAGAAGCGGCAGACGGAACTTGCGAAGCAGAAAAAGCGTGACGAAAAACTTAAGAAGCGCCACAAGCAGAAGGATGAATCGACGCCGGAACATGACGGACCTGGGGCGAAGCCGGGCGATGATGGGTCCGGTAAAGGCTGAACCTCAGCGTTCTCCTTTTTGCGCACTCCAACGAATTGAGCGAGATACCGCATGAGCAAGCGTAACACCGTACCCAGCTCCGGCAGACACGAGTCGGAGAGTTCGCGGCAGGAACAGGCACTGTGCCGAGCTGCGCTGGATTCCACGGATTTCGATGGGTTGTCGGACCAGGAGTGGGTTTGGATGTGCGAGCGGATCGCGCGCGAGGCCACGAATCCGGGTGAGGCGGTTGTGGCGCCGGCGCCCGTTGCCGCCGAGGTCCAACACGACGACGAGGATTAGGACAACCCGACTCGCCGCTTGAAAAGCGGCGGTACCAGGGACGGCCGTTCGGTTAAGCGGGTTTGGGGACGTTCATCATCACCGAGTCGTCCTCGAAGGTCTTGGGGAGCACCGTTGGCTCGGATTCTGCGGGGCGGTGTTTGCGTGCCCACTCGAGGAAATGGTCGACGCGCTCGAATACATCTTCGGAGCCCGGGCCATTGATTATTCCGTGGCGATCGCGCTCGAGGACGATGAGCTCTTTGAGGGGCGTGCCGACGCGCTCGAAGATGTCGGGACCACTGGATGGATGGACGACGTGGTCCTTCGATGCCTGCATAATCAGCGTCGGCGCCGTGATGTTGGGTAGAAAGTTGTCCGTCGCTTCCATGGCCTTGTCCAATTGCGCGACACCCGCGAGCGGATTGCGCCTGTAGTTGATGTGGGGATTCTCCGGATCGTTCTCGACGAAGTCCCAACTGTCGGCGCTCTTGGTGACTTTCTTGAGGAGGCTGTTGAACGACACGACGGTTGATGCGAATCGCGCGGAGTATTGACGCAGTTTTCGTGGGGCGTTGATCGAGAACACGGCGTAGATGTTGTCGGTCTTGAGGCCCGCGCCCATGAGGGCCATGCAGCCGCCGGTTGAAAAACCGCCGAGAATGATGCGGTCCGTCAGCGATTTGATGATGACGTAGCCGCGATTCAGCGACGTGTACCATTCTTCCCAGGAAGTTTGCGCAAGGTCTTCGGATGACGTGCCGTGTCCTTTGAGGCGTACGCCGTACACTGCGTAGCCGCGATCGAAGAGGAAATTGGCGAGCGAGCGGACTTCCGCAGGCGCGGCCATGTATCCGTGGACGAGCACGACGCCGGCGCGAATGCGGGTCGGGGTCATCAGGAACGGCCGGCCGATGTCCATGGGATGGCTGTCGGGACCGTGGAAATGTTCGTAGTCCTGCCGGAAGAGGCGCTCGTCTTCGCTGAGGAAAATTCCGCGGATACGCTCGGCACACGCCTGGGTCGACATGCGCGCGATGTCGTGAATCAGTTCCGGCAGGCCGAGGATCGGTTCGATCTCGTTGGCGATGACGTAGCTCGTTTCGGCGGAGCGAATCTCGTGGAAATCCGTTGCTCCGGGTGGGGCGTCTTGCACGCGCACGTAAAATCGGCCTTTGCGCTCGAGGATGCCTTCGCGAATACACATGTCCACGAAGTCGTGGAATTTCGGGCTGGGGTCTTCGAAGATAATTTGGCGATAGGTTCTGCGGAACAGTTCGTGCATCTGGATGTCGCCGCGTTTGCGGATTTCGTGGGCGCAGAGGTAGATGCGATTGCGATAGGCGCGTTCGGTGAAGGGTTTGTTTCCTTGGTACCGAATGATGGTCGCGAAGACGTGGTCGTAGTTGACGCGCGTGAGCTGATAGATGTCCATCATAAACTTGCGCATGAGTTTCTCGCCGGCCTCGCTGAAGAGCGATTTCGGGTCGAGCTCGAGCTTGTGGAGGTCGTCGCCGCAGGCCATCAGCTCGGCGTATTGCGGTTCGTGCAGGTATTCC
>JBGTJY010000541.1:0-4782 GCA_041744855.1 Candidatus Hydrogenedentales bacterium | reverse complement strand
AGTAACTCTTTGGCGCGACAAAGGGCGTGTGGGGCCGGTAGAAACCGACGCCGATGAAAAACGGATCATCGCGGTGCTTCTCGATCAGGTCCGCGGCCGCGCGGGCGCCGATGCCATCCGTCTGCTCGGCATCGGTGCCGTCGGCCGCGAGCCAACTTAGCGTGCCGCCGTAGCGTCCCGTCGAAATCGTGAAGACCTTGTGCTCGTCCGCTTTGTCGCGCCCGATTGGATTGATGACTTCATCCCACGAGGCCGCATCATCGAGTTCGCCGCTCGTGCCGATTTCCTTGGGCACGCCGTAGTGGTAGAGCTTGCCGACGCGCGCGACGTAGTAGCCATTCTCGCGAAAAAACTGCGGCAAGGTTTGCACGCCGGGCACGGTCTCGCGAAAGGACGTTTCGTTGTTCGAGATGCGCGTCTGATCGGGGAGCAGGCCCGTGAGCAGCGACGCGCGGCTCGGGTTGCACAACGGATATTGGCAATACGCGCGATCGAAGCGCATGCCCTGCGAAGCGAGGCGGTCGATGTTCGGGGTCTTTACGATCGGATCGCCGTAACAACTGAGCGCATTGTTGAGATCGTCCGCTATGATGAACACGACGTTGGGGCGGTCCTGGGCGGATGTGTCGCGAAGGGCCACGCAGCAAAGAAACGCGACGCAAAAAATTCGCTTCAAATTCATCGCACGATCTCCGGTTTGCAGCCGGCCCGTTGTAACACCGAACCGCGCTCGGGTGCAATACCGGTTCGGACCGCCTAAGTCGTGTTGAAGCGCGCGTCCACCGGTATTTTGCGCCCTCGTAGAAACTCCGCTACCGACATGGGCCGCTTTCCCGGCGCCTGTATCATGTCGATCGCTAGTGCGCCGTCGCCTGTCGCAACGACCAGTCGATCGTCGCTCTCGACGATCGTTCCCGGGAGCGCGCCGGTTGTTCGTGTCTCCACGTGCGCAGCGTGTATTCGAAACGTGTCACCGTCAAGCGTCGTGTATGCCATGGGCCACGGATTGGCCGCGCGCACGAGATTGCGGATTCGCTCGGCAGGTTGGGACCAATCGATCGCGCCGTCGGCCTTCTCTATCATGCGGGTGTACGTTGATGCCGCGTGGTCTTGCGGAAGGTAGTGAGCAAGGCCCCGCTCGATGCGCCGGACGGCCTCAACCATCAGCGCCGCGCCGTGCTCCGCCAACTTCGCCGTGAGCGTTCCCGTCGTATCGTCATTGGCGATCTCCGCGCGTTCCTGTAGCAGGATATCGCCGGCATCCATTTCCATATTGAGCCGCATGATCGTCACGGCCGTTTCTGTCTCGCCGTTGAGCAACGCGCCCTGGATGGGCGCCGGGCCGCGGTATTTCGGCAGGGCGCTTGGGTGCATGTTGAGGAATCCGTGCAGCGGCACGTCGATGATCGGCTGCTTCAGAATTCGCCCGTACGCGACGAGCGCGCATAGCTCCGGGCGTTGATCGCGCAGCCATGCCTCGAACTTGCCGTCGTTTAGCTTGAGCGGCTGATGGATGGCGAGACCGTGCGCTTGCGCCCATACTTTCGTGGGTGGCGGGGCCGGCTCGCCCTTTCGACCTTTGGGCCGGTCGGGCTGACATACGAGCGCGCTGACTTCGAACTCGCGCGCGAGCACAACGAGGGAAGGCACCGCGATTTCAGGAGTGCCGAAGAAGACGATGCGCACGGTCTATAGACCCGCGTCCGCAACAAGTCGCCCTTCGAAGGGAGGCTTTCCAGTGAAGAGCTTGGGGGATTGAATGGCTCGCGCTGCCATCGCGATCCAACTACTGCCGATTGAACAGGAAATAGTCGTATGCCGCGCGCGCGATCTCGGCTATCGCGCGTTCGCGTTCTGGAATATCGTGGCCGGAATCTTTCACGAAACCCACGACGATGACGTGGCCCGCATTGCCGGGTAGCGTGACGACGCCGACGTCGTTCGTGCTTCCGCCGATCGTGCCGGTCTTGTGCGCGACGGCCGTGCCCTCCGGCAATCGGCCCTTTAGGCGCGTCGCGCCGGTTTCGCATCGCATCATGATATCCCGTAGGCGCGCGCAATTCTCGGGGCTGAGCGCCTTGTCGGTCCAGATCAGTTCGAGGAGTTTCGCCATGCCGGCGGGCGTCGCGGTGTCACGGGGATCTTGCTCGAAACGATATGCGGCGTCTTCTTGATTGTTTTCGTCCAGCGCTGCAACCAGTTCGTCGAATTTCGCGCGGCTGCGCTCAGCGTGGGGGGGCAATTCTTTGATGCCGACGAGGTCCGCGATGAGCTGGGTCGTTGAACGATCGACGCGCAGGCCCGTCACGCCGAGCTCGGCCATGCACGCGGTGACTGCTGCGCCGCCGCCCGCCTTTTCGAGGCAGAGATCGGTCGCCGTGTTGTCGCTGATGAGAAGCATGAGCTCGAGCAAGTTCAGAATCGAGAGGGACACACCGGGGTCGTCGAAGAGGCGGGATATCTCGCCGCTTCCGGGCGCGAGGTGTCCGGGTTCGAGGGTGACCATGTCGGCAAGCGTGATCTCGCCGCGTTCGACACGTTGCAAGAGGCGCACCGCGATCGCGACTTTGTACGCGCTTGCCATCGGGAACGGTTCGCGGGGATTAAGATAAGCGGCGCGCCCGGTTTCGACATGCACTGCCGCGACGCCCATGGCTCCGCCGGAGAGCGGTTCGAGCCGGGCGAACTCGGCCGCGAGCAGACTTGTATCGGCAGCAGCGAATTGGGACGTTTGAAAAACAGCGGAGACACAAATAAGAGCGATCGAACGGTAACGCACGGGGAATTCCTCGCAGGTTGTCGCGGCGCATCTCCGGAATGGCCCGGCTTTAGGAAAGGAAATGCAGCGCGAGCCCGGCAGACACGCCGAATGGACGTACATTTTTACAAGAAACGCTGCTCGCACTCAACTCGGTTTTTCGCGGTGCTCACCGCAGGCTGGAAGCCTGCGTTAAAAACAATGGTCAATTCCGCGAACGTTCATTGAAGGAATTTTCGCGTTTTGTTACCGTTACTGGTCCGGGGCACGGGCTGCGCCCCGACACTGATCGGGAGGCAGAATGTCTAAACTGGCCATATTCGGGGGCACACCGGTCCGCCGCAAAACGGCGGCGTGGCCGTCATGGCCCATCAGCGACGCGCAGGACGCGCAACTCCTCTCGAAGATCACCAGATCGAACCGATGGTCCTACGACGGGCCGGTCGAGTGGGAATTCGCCAAGGCGTTCGCCGCGTACCAGACGGCCAAGCAGGGCATGTGCGTGGCCAACGGCACGGTGGCCATTCAGTTGGCGCTCGAGGCGCTCGATATCGGGGCGTATGACGAAGTGATTGTTCCCGGCCTCACTTGGCAAGCGACTGCCGCGGCGTGTGCCGACGTGAACGCCGTGCCGGTGTTGGTCGACGTTGAGCGCGATACGTGGTGCATCGACGTCGATGCGGTTGAGGCGGCGATCACGCCGAAGACGCGCGCGGTCATTCCGGTTCATTTGTATGGCTGCATGGCGGACATGACGCGGCTGCAGAAACTCTGCAAAGACAAAGGCCTCGCGCTCATCGAAGACTGCGCGCATCAGCACGGCAGCTTCTGGAAAGGCAAAGGTGCCGGCAGCCTCGGCGACATTGGCTGCTACAGCTTCCAGGAATCAAAGGTGTTGAGCAGCGGCGAAGGCGGATTCGTCACGTGCAAATCCAAAGAGTTGTTCGAGCGGCTGTATTCGTTGCGCAACTGCGGGCGCGGTTGGCAGGATGATATGAGCAACGCGCTGCAATCCGGCAACTACCGCTTGACGGAATTCCAGGCGGGGATTCTGCAAGGCGGCCTCAAGCGTCTCGACGAGCAAGTGAAACTTCGCGATCGCAACGCGATCCTGTTGAACGACCGGCTTGCGTCGATCCCGGGCGTGGCGCCGATGCGCCGGCGCAAGGAAATCACGCAGCAGAGTTATTTCAATTTCGCGTTCCGCATCGACCCGGATTTTTTCGGCGCCGTTGCGAATCGCGC
The DNA here is from genome assembly GCA_041744855.1 of Candidatus Hydrogenedentales bacterium. Lineage (GTDB taxonomy): Bacteria > Hydrogenedentota > Hydrogenedentia > Hydrogenedentales > JBGTJY01. The sequence goes on along the minus strand of JBGTJY010000541.1, from coordinate 779 downwards.
CGTGTGTAAAGCGCTCAACGCGGAGCTTGGCGATCCGGGTTTCGAGCCGCCGTACGAACCGTTGAATCGTTGCGCACTGTACAAGCCGCGCACGAAAAAGCGCCACAATATTGGTTCGGCGTATTGGCGCGCGATCGATCCGTCGCGCTTTCGGTTGCCGGTGTGCGCGGACGCGCACGAACGTACCGGTATTGTCGTGCATCACGCGGCGCTGTTGGGCAAGAAGAAGGACATGGACGATATCGCTGAGGCGTTGACGAAGGTTGCGGAAAATATCGACGAACTGCGCGGCGCATCGAACGGAAAGAAATCCGCGACTTACAAAGCGCGGGTGCGATGGTAATCGAGGGCAAACGAATCTACGAACAAGAGCATCTACGAACAAGTGCATTTACGATCAAGCGCATCAACGATCAAGTGAATTGACGACCGTGGCATGAATCGTGCGGGAAATCGAACAACGCCCGAGTGTCTCGCGGGCATATGTGCCATGAATTGGCATAACTGCAATGAATTGAGGAGAACGTCATGAAAAGGCACACCATTGTATTTGGACTCGCTCTAGTTGCTTGCGCACTCGGGGTCGCCGGTTTGATGCGGCAATCTAGCCCCATCGCCAATGCGGCAGACGAACCCACCGCGGCGATCGCGGTACTTGCGCCGACGGAGGGGAACAGCGTGACGGGTACCGTGAAGTTCACGCAGACGGACGGCGGCGTGCAAGTGGAAGCGCATATCAACGGCCTGACGCCGGGCAAACACGGATTTCACATTCACGA
>JBGTJY010000540.1:0-7573 GCA_041744855.1 Candidatus Hydrogenedentales bacterium | reverse complement strand
AGCAGCGCGGCCTCGAATTCTTTCCGAATTTCCTTGGTATACGGGTCGTCGTAGGGATCTTCCTCGAGTCGAACCGGATAGAACTCCAGGATTTTCTGCTGGAGTTGATCCAATCGGCAGGACATCGCCTTCACTTTGAGTCCCGTGCGGTCCTGCACTTCGGCGATGACCGAGTCGTTCAGCGGACACGCCATTGCGAGCGTTAGGAGCCGCCCCAGTTTGTCGACCGGGAAGACAAAGTCACGTTTCACGACGTCCTCGGGGACAAACTCCACGACGTCGGGAGGAATGTTGTAGTTCTCGAGATTGATTGCCGTAGCGCCGACCTTTCCCGTGACGAATTTATGAAAGGCCTCGGGGGAAAGGTGGCCTATCTCGATGAGGCGTTCCCAGACCGGACCCGGCAAATCGGTGGCGATCAACTCGGCTTCGCGGACCTGGGCCTCCGTGACGAGGCCGGCCCGCAACATCTCGGCCACGTCTCCGGGCGCGGACATCGTGGGCGCGTTACCGTTTGGGGCTCCGCCGGTAGAAGGGGTTTGGCCGTTTTTCGGCGGGGTTGAAGGGAGTCCGTTTTTCCGGATGGGCGCGGTGCCGCCCCGAGAATTTCCCTGTAACTCGCCGGTTGGGGGCGTCTCTTGGGTCGTCGCGGGGGTGGGGCGGCCGCCGATGCGGATGCGCTCGCCGCACTTGATGCAAGCCGTCGACTTGCCGATGGCGGAGGCGGGCACCTTCATGCGTTGCCCGCACTTACAACTGATTAGAAGTGTCTCAGAATTGGACAATACGCCTTCCCACACGCCGACTGTCCAGGCGTCGCGGGCCCCCTGAAGGTCAACTGAATTCAGAATTCCCCATGGAAAGTGTAAGGTGTGCGTCTCCCCCGGGTCAAGTATAAAATGTACAGATTCTGCAAGATTCGCATTTCCACGGTATAATACCACCATCGGGGTATTGGGGAAGGGGGATTCAAACGGCATGACCCGCCGCGCATCGCAAAAGGCCGATCCATGTTAATCGCAGACGTGGACCGCAAATATCGCAAGGCCCGCGTCTACCTTAAGGCGCAAAAGAACGAAGAGGCCCTGCAATTACTCGACGAAATCGAGAACGCCTTCCCCAATAGCGCGGGCGTTGCGTTGCTTCGCTCGCAGCACTTGGCGTTGATGGGGCGGAATGCCGCCGCTCGGGAGGCCGCCCAGACGACGCTCAACCGGCTCGAGTTCATCCGGGACGCCTCCGAACGGTTACTCGCGTACCTCAGCAAGGAACAAAAGCGCGAACTCGATAACGCCGTAGCGGAGCGCGAGGCGGAAATCAAAGAGGTGCTGGGCAAGTGCAAGGAAGCCCCGGCCAGCACGGCCAAAGGGGCTGACAAAGGTTCACGCCCGGCGACCGGTTCGCCGGCGCTTCCCCCAGATTTGCATTCGTTCATGGACGACTTGCGCAGCCGCGAGAAGGCGCTGCAATCGGCGGAGCGAGTCCTCGCGGAACGCGAGAACCTCGTCGGCCAAAAGGAGAACACGCTCGAAGCCCTGCGCCAGGAGGCGGCCGAGGCCGAACACGTTCGCGCGAAATTGCAGGGGGAACTGGACAATCTGCGCAACGCGGGCGCGGGCAACAAGAACGAACTTGCCCGTGCGCGCGCGGACGTCGAAAAGATGCAGGCGGCGCTGAAATCGCAACAGGCCGCATTTCGCGCGGCGGAACAAAGCAGCATCGATCACGAGGGCGCGCTGAAGGCGCTGCAAGACGAACTGGACACGGTCAAGCGCGAGGCCCGCGAAGCGGCCGAAGCGGAACAAACGCTGGCGCAGGAACTCGAACGCCTGCGCTCCGCTGAGAACGCGAAGACGCACGAACTCGATTCCGCGCGTGCCGAGATGGAGCGTCTGCGCGGCGATCTCGCGGATCGCGAGCGCGCGATCAAAGAGGCGGAAGACGCGGACGCAAAACGCGAGACCACGATCACCTCGATGCAAGATCAGCTTCGCTCTTTGCAGCGCGAAGTGAGCAACGCGAGCCAATCGGAGCAGGCGCTGATCGACGAACTCGCGCTGCTCAAGAAACTCGAAACCGGGAAGACCGAAGAACTCGACGGGGCCCGGGCCGAAATTGAAGCCATGCGGCGCTCGCTGCGCGAGCACGAAGCGGCGATGGAAAAAGCGCAACTGAGCGAGGCCGAACGTCTCGCGACGATCACGGAAATGTCGGCTCAGTTGAAGGTGCTCAAGGAGGAGGCCGAGAGCTCGTCGGCTTCCGAGCAGACCCTGGCGCAAGAGCTCGCCAAGCTGCGCAACGCGGAATCGAAACGGACTGGTGAGCTCGACAGCGCGCGCAAGGAAATGGAGCGCCTGCAACAGGATTTACGCGACCGCGAACAGACGATCATGGCGGCGCATCAGAGCGAGACCGAACGCGAAGCAGCTATTCTGAATTTGCAATCGGAACTTGAAACAGTCCGCAAAGAGGCTGCGGAATCGGCGGAATCCGAGCGCGCGCTCGCGGAAGAATTGGAACAAATCAAGGAGATTGAAGCCCGTCGTTCGGCGGAACTGGCGCACGCGAAGTCCGAGATGGACGACTTGCAGACCGCGCTGCTGGAACGCGAGCAAACGATTGAGGCCGCTGCGAAGAGCGACGCCGAACGCGCGACGGCCATCTCGCGGCTTCAGCAGGAACTTGAGTCCGTCCGCAAAGTGGCGGAGAGCGCGTCTGCATCGGAACAGTCGCTGAGTAAGGAACTGGAAAAACTTCGCAACGCGGACGAGAAAAAGTCGGCGGGCCTCGACGAAGCGCGCGGCGAAGTGGCGCAACTCAAGAAGGCGCTTGAACAACGTGAACAGGTAATCCAAGCCGCGGCGCAGAGCGACGCGGAACGCAACAAGACGATCGAACGCCTGCAAGGCGAATTGCACGCAGTTCGCAAAGAAGCTGAACACTCCGCCCAATCGGAATCGAAACTCGCGAAAGAAATCGAAAAACTCAAAACAGCGGAGTCCAAACGCACCAAGGAACTCGAGAGCGCGCGCAAAGAAGTGCGCGAAATGCAGCACGGTCTGGACGCCCGCGAGAAGGCGGTGCGTCAAGCGGAATCGGAAGCGGCCGCGCGCGACAAAGATATCACGCGGATGCAGAAGGACCTCGAGGCCCTCGCGAAGGAAGCGAAGGAGTCCTCCAAAGAAGGCAAGGCGCTGCGATCCGAGTTGGCGAAACTCGAGGCCGCCCGCGATCAAAACTCGAGCGCGCTCGATCGCGCGCGCGAGGAAATGTCGCGTCTCGAACAGACGCTTGCGCATCGCGAGAAAGACGTCGAACAGGCGGAAGCCAGCGGCGAAGAGCGCGAATTCGCACTTCAATCGATGCAAGGGGAATTGGACGCATTGCGCGCGGCGGCGACGGAAAAGGCGAACTCCGAAGACGAGCTGTTGGCCGAACTGGATCGCGTGCAATCCGTCACGCAAGCCGCGATGGAAAAGGCGGAAACCGAGCGAATCGAGTTGCTAATTTTGTTGGAACAGCGCGAGTCCGCGATTGCCGAAGCGGAATCGAGCCGCAAGTCGCGCGAAGCCCAGATCTCCGACATGCAGAAGCAACTCGAGACGCTTCGCGGCCAGGCGCGGCAGAACATGCAATCCGAGCAGGCGCTCGTCTCCGAAGTGGAGCGATACCGCAATGCCAGCCAGGCCGCCATGAAACAGGCGGAGGCGGAAAAGCGCGAACTACTGTCGCAATTGAAATCGCGCGAAGCCGCTATCGAATCCGCCGAATCGGCCCGTAAAGCGCGCGAGGCAGAAATCGCGGAGATGCAGTCGCACCTCGCGCAGTTGCGCTCGCAGGCGGGAGCGAAGGCTCAATCCGAAGAATCGCTCGGGCACGACCTGGAATTGCTCCGCACGGCGAACGAAGAAGCGATGCGTAAGGCCGAAGCGGAAAAGAAGGAATTGCTCGCGCAATTGCGCGCGCGTGAGGCTGAAATTGCGAAAGCGGAAGAAGTCCGCCGCGCCCGCGAAACCGAAATCGAATCGATGCAGCGGAACCTCGAATCGATGCACGCGCAGGCCGCGGCAAAGGCGAAATCCGAGTCCGCCATCCGCAACGAGATGGAAGAGCTGCAGAGCGCGCACGCGGATGTGCAGCGCGTGCAGGCGGAAAAGGCGGAACTGGCCGCCCGCCTCGAAGCGCATGAAAAGCATGTCCGTGCCGCTGAGCAGGGTCAGACGTCGAATGAGAAAGAAATCTCGGCGCTTGAAAAAGAGCTTTCGTCTTTGCGCGAAGCATCGGCGGAGAAAGTCGCCGCGGAAGAAGCGCTGCTGAATGAATTGGAGGCGCTCGAGAAGTCGCATGAGGAAGAGCGTCAAAAAGCACTGGAAGAGAAGCAGGCGCTGCTTGGTCAGCTCGCGGCGCGCGAGGCGGCGATCGCGGCGGCAGAACAGGAACGCGAGAAGCGCGAACTCGAGATTTCGGTTCTTCAAGCCAACCTCGAAAACGTGCGGGAAGAGGCGCAGGTCAAGTCGCATTCGGAGGCGAGCGTCGTCGACGAACTGGAACGTGCCCGCGCCGCGAAGGAACAGGAGCTCGATTGCGCGCGGCGTGAATTGCACAATCTCGAAAAAGAAATTGAGGCAAAGAATTCGGCGGTGCGCGCGGCCGTCGAAACGAATGCGCAACGCGAAGAGACGATCCGCCAGTTGCAGCAGCAATTGCAGAACATCGAGGACCAGACGGAAGACGCCATCGCGCAGGAGGAATCGCTCCTGCTCGAGCTCGAGAAAGTTCGCCAGGCCGAGAGCGCGAAAGACAACGAGCTGAGCGAGGCCCGCGCGGAACTTGAACGGCTCAAGGCGGAACTGAAAGGCGGAGGCCGGCCTACACCCGAGGTGCCCGCACCGACTTCGCGCAAGCAGCAGACTCCCGTGCCTACGCCCGCTACGCCGATCCAGTGGCAAGATTCGAAGTCTGCGCCGGCGGGTCGTGCGGGAAAAACGAAGTCGGTTCTCCTGGCTGTGGCCGGCGTGTTCGTCCTAATCGGGGCCGCCGCGGGTGCGTACCTGTTGCTTCCGGGGGACGAGACGGTCGTCGCGACCGGGCCCGATGCTTCTGCAACTTCGAGTGCGGTGGGTGTGTCACAAGCGGCCCTCGACTCGTCGTCCGTGCCCGCGCCGGTCAGCGATGAACCTGCGCCGGTATTCGAGGAGATCGAACCGGAATCCGCGCCGTCTGCACCCCTCTCTGCACCGGCGCGCACGTTGAGCTTTTCGTTGGACAACATCATCGGCCGCGTCGCGGTGCGTCCCGTGGACTCGCAAGACCCGACCGCGTGGGAAGAAATCGGCATGGCGCGGGGGGTCGTGAACGTCAAGGAAGGGCATGTCCTTCGGTTGCGCGCAATCGCCCAGCATGCGAAGGATTTGTCGCCGCTGAGCGGCCTCGCCCCGGACGACATCTACGCGCTCGAAGTGGTGGGCGAACACGTGACCAATGAGGCGATGGCGCACGTCGGTCACCTGACCGGACTGCGCCAGTTGACGATCATGGCCGCGCCGGTCACGAAGGAAGGTCTCGAGGTTTTGTCGCAGTTGCAGTCACTCGAGCGGCTCACGATACGAGGCATTCCGCTCGACAAAGCGCTGCTCGGCGCGATCGCGAAAATCACATCGCTTCAATACCTCGACATCCGCGGCACGGGCATCACCGACTCGGCCGCGACCCAGCTCGAGGTGCTGACGAAGTTGCAGAAGCTCTACCTCGATCCGCAATACATCACGAACGTCAGCCTGATTCTCCTGCACCATGCGCTGCCCAACTGCGAGATTCGGCCGGAGCCTCCTACGCAGTAGCCCGAAGCGGCGGCTCGCCTTCGGCTTGCACTCCTCCCACCCGCGCGATGACACTATCGGGGGAAAACTGGGAGCATCGCCATGAAAGGCATGGACAGCGCTTTTATCGAAGATACCATCCAGCGGCTGCGTAAGCTGGAACCGGATCGCACGCCAGCGTGGGGCAAACTGACCGCGGCCGAACTCGTGCCACATCTTATCGGCGTGATCCATCATTCGATGGGCGACCTGCCGCCGCTGAAATTCACCGGGAACTGGTTTACGAGCACCATCCTTCCACACATTGTCTATACCGGCATGGTGCCGCCGCCGCGCAATCTGAAAGTGAAATCGACCGCGGGAGAAGAATTGCCGGCCCTTTCGTCACCGGGAAATCTCGATACGTTGCGCGAAACGATGGATAGGTTCGTCAAAGGTGTGGAAACGGGTTCGCTCAAGAATACCGCCGTCCATCCGCTGTTTGGCGACGTCGGCCCGCAAGGCTGGGCGAAGATTCACGTGGTTCATTTCCGGCACCACTTCAAGCAATTTGGCGTGTAGACGAGGGGCGAGCCAATCAGGAGATTGGCGTTCCCAGCTTTGTCGCTAAATCACGCGCGGTAGGTCGCCGTGACGGTGCTGCTGAGGCCGCCGCGTGGCGCGCAGGCGATTTCGATGCGCATCGATTTTGGCTCGGCGATGCGCACCAAATCATCGAGCATTCGGTTTACGAGATGCTCGTACCAAATGCCCACGTCGCGATAGGACATTAGGTAGTACTTGAGCGATCGCAGCTCGATGCATTTTCGATTCGGCGCATAGGCAATTGTCACGCGCGCGAAATCGGGAAGGCCTGAAAACGGGCAGACGCTGGTGAATTCGTCGGTCGTTGTCACGATTTCGACGCTGTCGCCGACTGGTTTATCCGCGTACTCATAGGCGAAGCATTCAAGACAATCCGAATCGATCGCGTCGGGGCCTTTGAATGGGAGCGTTTTGTCGTACGCTCTGAATTGCTCTTGCGCGGGGCGATTCATTTCCATGTCCTAGTTGCCACGATAGATGCACTTAGTTTCCACGATAGATGCACTTAGCTTCCGCGATAGATGCACTTAGTTTCCGCGATAGATGCACTTTGCGGTGCAGGTTTCGGCGACGACGACGGCCTCAGGCTCGATGCCGCTATCGGCGATCGCTCGCCAAATCCAACGGCTGATCACCTCCGACGTCGGATTCTCGAGTCCCGCGATCTCGTTGAGGCACGTGTGGTCCAGCGCATGGTATACACGCCGCAGCAGAGGGGTCAACGCGTCGAGATCGCGCGCGCCGACCTCGGCGATAAAACTATGGCCGTGCATGCGGAAGCACTTGTGGGTTCGCGGCAAATTCGGCAGCGCATGGGCGGCCTCGAAACCGAAACGGATGCGATGGGGCAGGGCGAATCGCTCGTCGATCGAAAGCCTTTTTTGTTCATACTCCGCGGCGCCAACGATCGCGACCCGCGCATCGCGCAAGTTCGGCACCGAAGGCGCGAGGCGTTCCGCGATCCATGCCGATACGCCGTCTACCGTCACGTCGCCGAGGCCGTCAACTTCGTTCAGCAGATTGTGGTCGAGCTGCTTGTATAGCGGGTGGAATCGCTCTGAAATCTCGGCGTAATCCACGAGCCAACCGAGACGCGGATCGCATTCGCCGCTGACACGAATTTCGACGCGATAACTGTGGCCATGCAGACGCGCGCGGTCGGCATTCCT
>JBGTJY010000539.1:0-1530 GCA_041744855.1 Candidatus Hydrogenedentales bacterium | reverse complement strand
AGAGCGCATCCAAATCTTCCACTGTCCAATCGAAGAGATTGCGGACCATACACCGTACGACGTGATCATCTCCGGGCTCCCTCTCAATAACTTCGACGCGGAAAGCGTGCAGCGAATCCTAGCAGTGCTGGCCAAACTCCTGAAGCCAGGCGGACGCCTCTCGTTTTTCGAATACATCGCCATCCGACGACTGAAAGGCATCGTCAGCAGCCGCCAGGAGCGACAACGCTTGCAGGCGATCGACGGATTGCTCCATAGTGTGCTCAGCAATGGTGAAATCTCTCGTCAGTCCGTATGGTTAAACGTGCCACCAGCGTGGGTCCACCATGTCAATCTGCATCCAGCTACTGCAAGTAATCAAAGCACGGTAGCACGCGACGAATCGCAGGCGACATAGGAATCTGGCAATGGCTGCGCAACTGGAAAACCTGGCGTGCTTCCTGCCGGCAATGGTCAAGCGCCGGTTGCAAATCGACCCAGCCGTACCGCAGGAGGCATGCGGCGAAACGTTTCCCGCTGCCTTACTTTTCGCCGATATCTCGGGATTTACCAATCTGGCCCGGCGGCTCGCCGACATGGGACCCGAGGGAGCCGAAGAGCTAACGCGTCTTTTGAATTCTTATTTCGGTCCCCTGGTCGATCGCGTCCAGGCGCACGGCGGCGATATTGTTCGCTTTGCCGGCGATGCTCTCTTGGCCGTCTGGCCCGCCGAGGACCAGAAGCTGAACGACATCGTGCTGCGGGCTGCGCAGGCTAGTCTGGAAATCCAGCACGAACTTTGTGGACGCGAAGTAGCCCCAGGAGTGGCGTTGTCGCTGCGGATGAGTATCGCGGCGGGCGATGTCCTGGCGGCCCGTCTCGGCGGAGTAGGCGGCTATTGGCAGATCGTCGTTGTCGGCGAGCCCCTCGAACAGATTCGTTTGGCAGACGCCCAGACAAAAGTTGGGGATGTCGTATTGTCGCCGGCCGCGTGGAGATTGACGCGAGATCGCTTGAATGGCGAAGCGCTTCCTGGCAAAGCGTGCCGGCTGACCACGATTGTTAAACCGTTGGCGCCCGTGTCGCTGAACCCGGCAGCGTTGGATGCGGGCGCCGAGACGGGTCTGCGCGCCTTTGTGCCGCACACTGTATTGGCGCGGCTGGATGCCGGAATGGTGGATTTTCTCTCGGATTTGCGCCGCGTCACCGTGTTATTCGTGCGTCTGATTGGTCTGGAGGCTGCTGACGTCGATCAACTGCAAGGCGTAATGCAGCTACTTCAAACGGTCATGGAGCGTTTCGAGGGCACCGTGGTGCAATTAATGGCCGACGACAAGGGCATGGTCGGTACACTGTGCTTTGGGTTACCGCCCTACATGCATGAAGATGGAGCGGTCCGCGCGATTCTCGCCGCGGAAGCGATTCAGGCAAACCTGGAATTGTTAGGGCTTTCCGCCGGCATCGGAATCAGTACCGGAAAAGTGTTCTGCGGTGCGCTTGGAAGTCCGCAACGCCGTGAGTACACGATCATGGGCAGCCAAGTGAACTTGG
>JBGTJY010000538.1:0-2191 GCA_041744855.1 Candidatus Hydrogenedentales bacterium | reverse complement strand
TCCAACGAATGAAAACATTCTGACGAGGCGCTCGGCGAACTCAACAGGGAATGGCGCGGGATGCTGCGGATTGGAAGTACCGGGAAGGTCAGACCAAATCTGACGAAACCAAATTTGGTAGTTTTCCTCACTGATGAGGCTCATCAGCCGGTCTATCCGAGTGGGCTTTCGGTATCCCCCGGGTTTGCGTTGCATTAGGACAAACTCGATGTCATTTTTTATTACAGCGTTGGGCTCGTAAGGTTTGCCTAGAAAGCCTCCGCCGCCGGAAACTTCATACTTTGCATTCGCGATTTTGTGCCAAATGATCGGCGCCAAGTTGTCGAAACCGATCAGTTTACAGTGCTCCTGGATTGTCGCGTGCAGCGGAACGACGGTATGGCGGCCTTGGTTCTTCCTCCGGGACAGACACACGTCTCCCACATTGATGATCAATCTCCCGCCAGGAACGAGAGCCCGAAAACAATTCGACCACACCCTGTCAATCGCTGAAATGAAATCTTCGTAGTCGGCGAGATGACCCAATTGGTCTTCATGTTCGTGATATCTCTTCAGCGTCCAGTACGGCGGTGAGGTCACGGCAAGATGGATCGAATTCGGTTCGAGCGCAGAAGCTTCACGCGCATCACCATGAATGAGCTCGTGAGTGGTCTTCCGCTGGCTGGCCAACGATTCTATTCGCCGAACGGCGCCCTTGTCTCGGGCGAGGCGTGGAATAGTCGTATCTAGGTCACCTTCTCCAACAAGTTCGGAGAAAAGTTTCTGTTCGTCTTCACACCGCACGGTTAGAGGCGAGGTTGAGAGCATTGGGCGAGTGTATCAAGCGGGCGGCGGTGCGGCCAAGACAAGCCACGGAGTTCATCCCCCCGCCATCGCGCCGATGACGAGGAATGGTTCCTTGCCGGTCGCGACGGCCTGGGGGAGAGGGGTGTCTGGGGGTTGGAGGGAGAGATCCTCTTCGCACGCGTAGAAGCGGACGAAGGGCCGGCGCTTGAGCGTGACGAGATCGCGACTCGGTCCGCGCAGTACGGGGTACTGCGTTTCGATTGCGTCTATCACGGCGCCAAGCGTCGGCGCATCTCCGAGGTCCAGCTGCACTTCGCCTTCCACGCGCGCAAGGTTGCGGAGGTGAAAAGGAAGTTGCACGCGAATCATGGGAGGGTTTGCGCCTCGACGGAGAGGACCGCGGGCAAATCGTGCACGATGGCCGTCCAATTGTCGCCTGCGTCGGGCGAGCAATAGACTTGGCCGCCCGTCGTTCCGAAATAGACGCCGCATTTGTCGAGCTTGTCGACGGACATCGCCTCGCGGAACACGTTGACGTAGCAGTCTTTTTGCGGCAGGCCTTTGGTCAGGGCTTCCCACTCGTTTCCGCCCGACTTGCTGCGAAAGACGCGGAGTTTGCCGTCCGGCGGGAAGTGTTCCGAGTCACTCTTGATCGGCACGACATAGATTGTTTCGGGTTCGTGCGCGTGCACGTCGATGGGGAATCCGAAATCGCACGGCAGATTTCCGCTGACCTTTTGCCATGAATCGCCGGCGTTGTCGCTGCGCATGATGTCCCAATGTTTTTGCATGAACAGCGTGTTCGGCTTGCTCGGATGCATCGCGATACGGTGCACGCAATGGCCCACCTCCGCTTTTGGGTCCGGAATCTGCGCGGAAACGAGCCCCTGATTGATCGGCTTCCAGGAATTCCCGCCGTCATCCGTGCGGAACGCGCCTGCCGCGGAAATTGCGATGTACATCCGGTTCGGATTATTGGGGTCGATGACGATCGAGTGCAGGCACAAACCGCCCGCGCCCGGCGACCAGTGGGGTCCGGATGGGTGCGTGCGCAATGCGGGGAGTTCGTTCCACGTCTTGCCGGCGTCGGTCGATTTGAAGAGCGCGGCGTCTTCCACGCCGGCGAATACAGTGTCGGGTTCGGTCAGCGATGGTTCCAAATGCCAGACGCGCGCGAATTCCCACGGATGCTGCGTGCCGTCGTACCACATGTGCGTGCCGGGCGGATTCCACGTCTTGCCGCCGTCGTCGGAGCGTTGAATAATCTGGCCGAACCAGGCGCTCGTTTGCGACGCGTAAATGCGATTCGGATCAATGGGCGATCCCTTCAGGTGATACATTTCCCACCCGGCAAAATGCGGCCCGCTCACGTCCCACTTGGCGCGCTTCGCGTCCGACGTCAACA
>JBGTJY010000537.1:0-3761 GCA_041744855.1 Candidatus Hydrogenedentales bacterium | reverse complement strand
TTACAAGTCCAGATTGGAAGAAAATGAGCAAGATTCTATAGCTCGCCGTGCTCAGCTTTGGCGTAGATACCCAGTCCGCGCAATGCTCAATCGAAATTGGATTGAGGCGTCCGACAGTATCGATATTTTGTCTGAAAGATTAGATCGATTCTTCCAAGCGCAACTGCCGTTTGCGGCGAGAAAAGCCGACGACGAAGAGAAGTTGCCCTCACAGATGGCGTTTCTTCATCGTGCCCATAATTTGGCCTCGAAACTCCCTGTTGCAAAGTTTTCGAAAACTGGCTGGGTCGCGGCTATGGAGAAATTGAAAACCTTACTAAGCAACCCGATGGAAACTCGCCATGTGCCGCGCGTGCTTTCGGAAGCCGGTGTTCGTTTTGTCGTGGTAAAAGCGCTTCCCAACTCCAAAATCGATGGCGTTTGTTTCTGGATTGAGAAGAAATATCCAGCAATTGCGCTCTCGATCCGACTAGATCGAATTGACAATTTCTGGTATACGCTGGCGCACGAATGCAGTCATGTACTGCATGGGCATGGGCGTGTGTGCGCAATAATCGACAACGATATTTGGGATAATGCCGCAGCGATTTCAGACGAAGAAAAAATCGCCAATATGGACGCAGAAAATTTCTGCGTTCCGCAAGATGAGCTACGAGATTTTATCGCCCGCGCTTATCCATTCTTCTACAGCGATGATATTGCACGATTTGCTAAACGGATTGGAATTCATCCGGGGATTGTCGTAGGTCAACTACAATATAGAAAGTTGATCGGGTTCAATACGAACCGAAAATACTTAGAAAAAGTGCGGTCAATAGTTACCTCAACGGCCGTTTGCGATGGTTGGGGGATGACCCCGTCGGGAGTCGAGAAATGACGCAAAACGAAGTGTATCAACAGCTCGCTGAAGAATATCGAAGAGCAGGTCAGCCTTGGCCCGCGACGAAGCAGGACATCGCCGCTTGGGCCTTTAGTAATCGACATTGGGAGATGGACGCGGAAACTGCCATCGCGTACCTAGCTAATTTAATTGGGAAAGCGTTGCGAGAAGAGTACATCATCGATGATCAGGGGCGAAGAGTGAGATCAAAACATGCCGCTACAATAATTAACGATGATGGCCAGCTAACATTGTGGGATGATATTCGCACGGCGTCGGAGGAGTTTATGGCGATTGCGTTTCAACAGAGGCGCCGTGGGATTGTCGCAGATTGCAAACAGATTAAGACGGATGTGGACAGCTACAACGATAACAATACCCATGGCGGACATTTCCAACTGTCACTTGATTTCAGGCGGGACGTTGAGGAACAGGAGATAGACGTCTAGTCGTCCGACGTCTTCCACTGGCCAGTAGCCGCTATTCGAGCGATTTCGACACGTTGCGCGGGGTGGCCCGCCCTGTCCCGCCCTTCAAACCGCTTAATCGCCCAACGCGACCCAGCGGGACTCTTTTCGGGTTCGGCTTCGCTCGCCGCGATGATTTCATCTAGGATAGACTTCGCAGTCTCATTCGGATCATTAGGTGGGATCCGGCGAGTGCGCTTTGTCATTCCCGCAGTGTCCCCTAGGGGTCCAGCATGCCAAGGAATCGATCCTTCAAACCGGACCCACTACTGACCGGAAACTTCGCTTGAAAAGCCGACCCGCCGCGGTCACCATTACCGGATGAGCGGCTTCAAACTCGTAACTGGCTATAAACCGGATGGAGACCAACCCCAGGCCATCCGCGATCTGGTCGACGGTCTGCGCCAGGGTCTGCCGCACCAAGTCCTCCTGGGCGTCACGGGCTCCGGCAAGACCTTTACGATCGCCAACGTCATCGCGCAGGTCCAAAAGCCGACGCTCGTGCTCGCGCCGAACAAGATTCTCGCCGCGCAACTCTATGGCGAATTCAAGGGCCTCTTCCCCGACAGCGCCGTCGAGTACTTTGTCAGCTATTACGACTACTATCAGCCCGAGGCCTACGTCCCCACGACGGACACCTATATCGAGAAGGATTCCTCGGTCAACGACGAGATCGACAAGATGCGGCACTCGGCAACGCGGGCCGTGTTGACGCGCGACGATTGCATCATCGTCGCGAGCGTCTCGTGTATCTACGGTATCGGCGCGCCGGAGGTCTACAAGGCGATGCGTGTCGAGCTCGAACCCGGCCACACATTGCCACGCGACACGCTCGTCGCGGGCCTCATCGCGATGCAGTATTCACGCAACGACCTCGACTTTCATCGCGGAACGTTCCGCGTTCGCGGGGACATCGTCGATATTTTCCCGCCCTATGAAGCCGACCTTGCCGTGCGCGTCGAATATTTTGGCGACGAAATCGAGAGCCTCGTCGAGATCCATCCGCTGCGCAGCGTCGTGCTGCGCAAACTCCGGCGCACGAGCATCTTCCCCAGTTCGCACTACGCGACGACGCAGGAAAATCTCAATCGCGCCATCGAGGGCATTCGCCACGAATTGCAGGAGCGCCTCAAGGAATTGCGTTCGCAGAATCTCGAACTCTATTCGCAGCGTCTCGAACAACGGACGCGCTACGATCTCGAGATGCTCAAAGAGATCGGCTTCTGCTCCGGCATCGACAATTACTCGCGGCATCTCGACGGCCGCATGCCCGGCGAGCCGCCCTACACGCTGATCAACTATTTTCCCGACGACTTCCTGCTTGTCATCGACGAGTCGCACGTCAGCGTGCCGCAGGTTGGCGCAATGTTCAAAGGCGATCGTTCCCGTAAGGACAAATTAGTCGAATTTGGATTCCGCCTCCCTTGCGCGCGCGACAATCGGCCGCTGACCTTTGAGGAATTCGAGCGCAAGGTGAATCAGTGCATCTACGTCAGCGCGACACCCGGCAAATATGAACTTCAGAAGAGCGAAGGCCTCATCGTCGAGCAAGTCGTCCGACCCACCGGCCTCATCGATCCCGAAGTCGAAGTGCGGCCCGCCGACAACCAAGTCGATAACCTGCTCGACGAAATTCGCCAACGCGCAACCCGCGGCGAACGCGTACTCGTCACGACGCTAACCAAGCGAATGGCCGAGGACCTGACCGATTATTATCGCGACGTGGGCGTGCGCGTGCGCTACATGCACTCCGATGTGGAAACACTGGAACGCATCGAACTCATCAAGGCGCTCCGCCGCGGCGAATACGATGTCCTCGTCGGTATCAACCTGCTACGCGAAGGCCTCGACCTACCGGAAGTGTCGCTCGTCGCCATTCTCGACGCGGACAAGGAAGGTTACCTCCGTTCGGAGACGAGTCTGATCCAAACCTGCGGTCGCGCCGCGCGAAACCTCAGCGGCCGCGTCATCATGTACGCCAACACCGTCACCGGTTCCATGAAAAAAGCGATGGGCGAAATGGACCGCCGCCGCACCAAACAAATCGCGTACAACAAGGAACACGGCATTACGCCGCGCAGCATCTCAAAAGCCCTCGACGACGTGCTCGATTCCATCCACGAGCGCGACTACATCACGGTATCCGCCGCCGCGGAAGATGAGGACGAATACATCGCGACGCTGGATTTCGACAAGACAATCAAAACCTTGAAGAAGCGCATGAAAGCCGCCGCCGACAAAATGGATTTCGAACAGGCCGCCCAATACCGCGACCGCATCCGCGAACTCGAGAAACGCCAGATCGAGGACGGGTACTAGAGACCCCTCGCCGTCATTCCTGCGAAAGCAGGAATCTCCCGTTTGAACACGACGCCACGAATTCAGCGAGAGATTCCTGCTTTCGCAGGAATGAC
>JBGTJY010000536.1:0-3002 GCA_041744855.1 Candidatus Hydrogenedentales bacterium | reverse complement strand
CAGAGAAGTAATCGCCGGCCTCCTTCAACGACACAAGCTTGCCTTGGGGGGCTGTCGAAAACATTCGTTCCGCCCGCACGTCGCCTAACTCACGGTACAAGGCGACTAGACGGGTCTGGCAGTTCCGGCACGTCGACAAATGGGCCTCGGCACTCGAGCGCTCGTCTGTGTCCATTGCGTCGTCGACATAGCGCGCGAGGGCGTTGTCCGCTAGATAGGGATCGCCGGATGTGCACGGTTCCGCCGGCGCTGGATGGGCGAGATGGAGAATCTCGACGTAGAAACGTTGCTCTTCGCGCGCGCGCTTTGCGGACTCGGTGCACGCACGGCAACCCGCGACGTGGCGCGCGATACGTTCCGCCGCGGATTCGGCGAGGTGGCCGTTGGTCCACTCGGCGAGCACGTCCTCGGAAGGACAGGTGCGAAGGCTGTCGTTTTCAGACTCCGTCACGTTCGCGTTCCTCGTAACTTTGGCGCAGTTTTTCTTTGCCGCGCTTGAGTTTTGACGCCACGGTATTGATGTTCAAGTGTAACAAATCGCTAATCTCCGCATATTTTAACCCCTGTATGTAGTACAGATCGACGATGAGCCGCTCCTGTGGCTCGAGACTGGCGAGACATTCGTTCAATAAGAGCTGACGTTCCGTTCGGCTTGTATATTCGGCCGGGGATTCCGCGACGGCATCGGGCATCGCATCGGCTGAGGCACGATCCGATATCCGTTCGTAGGAACGTTCGGCGCGGCGCTGCGAACGAACGCGATTGCGCGTGAGGGTCATCAGCCAGGCATCGATCGCTTGGGGATTTCGCAGCCGGGCGAGCACATTGCACCCATTCGCGAAGAGCTGGGCGAATATTTCATTCACGATGTCTTCGGGCTGGACCTGCACGGTATCGGCGGATCGATAAAGCTCGCGCGCGGCGGCCGTCCGCACGAGGGCGTGATAGCGATCGTAGAGGACGGCCTTGGCTCGGTCGTCGCCGCGCACGCACGCTTCGATCAAGGTGGCGCAGGAGCAATCTTGCAGGGAGACGCGGTCGCGGGCATCGGCCATGGCCATCAATTCATCCGCGCGCTAACTAACGGAGCCATTCGCTCGATGGAGCCATTAGCTCAACAGTCCAATGACCTGCTGCGCGAGTTCGCGTTCTGCTTCGAGGAGACCGGTGGCGAGGACGTGGATTTGCCACGGATAGAGGCCGACGAAGATGCGGTATGAAATGGCCCAGACACACGCCGTGCATAGGAACACGCCGGTCCAGACGCCGTAATACCGCGCGACCAACGATGCGTAGGCGCGCCAGTACGCCCGACGGGCTTGGGGAAGCAGTTGGGCCATCTCTTCGGGGCGTCCGGCAGCTCGGCTGACGTCCTCGACGCGCTTGAGCGTGAACACCGGATAGAAGACGCCGAACGCGAGCACGGCCCCGAGCACGACCCACCAGACGACGTCGAGGACGTCCATGATGTCGTTTTGGTTGCCCTGCACGCTTTGCAGGATCGTGTAGAGGTGGGCGAGCAAGAGTAGGAGTACGCCGCCGACGATCCAAATCGCAATGGCAATGGGGCGATGCTGCAAAGCCCAGAGCGTCTTGCGTCGAATGGTCAGTCGATAGAGGATCGACACGAGCAGGTACGCAGCGATGACGACGGCGGCGCCCCACTCGAACGCGCGCAAGGGGCGCGTGTATTCGCGCAGGTCGGCCTCGATGCGCGGCTCGCGGCTTTCCTCGAATCCGGCGAGCATGTTAGACGCTTCGCGCAGCTTGACCTGGGATTCGATCAGTTGCTCGGAGGGTTCCGCGCCTTCCATCGCGGCGATGGCGCGCAGTTCGTCGATTGCGATTTGTTGCAGGTAGATTCCGACTCCGATTTGCCCGACACCCGGCGGCTCGCAATTCCGCGCGAGGCGCTGGCCCATCGTGCGGAGTTGTTCGAGCCAAATCCTTGTGTGTTGCATGCGCGCTTCGGCCATTTGGTTTCGGGCGGCCGCGACGACCTGTTGCCCGAAGGCGTAGAGGGGAACCGCAAGCTCGCGGGGAATTTCGCGAGACTGTTCGGCGTAGCGGGGACCTCGTTGGGGCAGGGCCGAGGTGGCGAACCACAGCGGCCGCGGATAGATGATGGGATCGCCACCGTTGTTCGCGCGGGCGACGACCACCATTGCGTCGTGGATGGCGGTTTCGTTTTGGCCCGACGCGGCGATGGCCGAGGCCTCGAGGTATGCCGCAAGCGCATTGGGCGGGGGATAGCTGGCGGCGCGGCGAAAGACTTCGGCGGCACGGGCGGGGTCATCGCGGAACACCCGCGCGCCAAAACGCAGCGCGAAGAGGGAATCGTCTTCATCGAGCTCGTAGGCGCGTTCAAATACGGGGAGGCTGTCTTCCTCTTCGGAGCGAACCGCCAGGGCCTGCACATACTTCGCGGGGGGGACCTCCCCGCGTCGCTCCGCAGTGCGGATGGCCGACAGTAACATGACGCGGCTGGATTCCCGCGGGAGCGTTAGAGCGCTTAGATAAAGGGACTCGGCGTGGTCGTAACGCAGAAATCGCTCGGCGATCCACAGCAGGGCCGTCAGCATCAGGATCGAGATGACGCACAGGCGAAAGGCGCGGCGCGACCGGCGCGCGCCGGAACGGTCGCCGGCCTCGCCGTAGTCCGTGAACTGTGCCTGCCCCGCATTCATGTCAGCGCCCATTGGGTTCGCATGGCGGGCATTATAGGCCGCGTGGCGACCGCGCGCGTGTCCGCGCGGGCTTCGGTTCAGATGGCGAATGTGCGGGGCGTTCGCTGCGGCCGAAGAACTCCGCGACGCTTTCCAAGACCGATTCGCGCGCGCCTGAGATGACGCGTGCGCCCGGCAACGACTCGAGAAACACGCGCCCGTATGGCTTGGAACGGATACGCGGGTCGAGCACGATGACCACGCCGCGGTCGGATTTTCGGCGAATGAGCCGGCCGAAACCCTGGCGAAATTTTACGACCGCGAGCGGCACGGTGT
>JBGTJY010000535.1:0-6262 GCA_041744855.1 Candidatus Hydrogenedentales bacterium | reverse complement strand
GTCATTCCTGCGCAGGCAGGAATCTCTCTAATGAATACGGCGCTGCGAGCAGAGGGGGGAGATTCCTGCCTGCGCGGGAATGACTGAGTAATAGTATTAGCGTAGGGCAAGGCGGACGCAGGCATCGTAGGCGGCTTCGGGCGTGACGGATTCGAGGCGTTGACGGGGCGATTTTCTTCCTGATTCGGAATTGCGAGTGCCGTCCCAGCCGAGGATTTCGCAGGGGACGTGCACCGGGGCATGTTGCTTCGGGTTGGTGCCGCCAAACACCGCAACGACGGGCGTGCCCATGGCGGCGGCGATGTGCATGGGGCCGGTGTCCCCGCCGAAGTAGAGTCCCGCGGCGCGAACGAGCCAGGCATAGTGCTTGAGGGTGGCCATTTCGGGCGCGATTTCCGGGGAACGTTTGGAGGCCCGGAGTACGGCCTGCACTTGATCGAATTGCCCGGGACCCCAGGTGAGCACGACTTCGAATCGCCCATCGCCTAGAAGGAGATCGGCGAGCTTGCCGTAGTGCGCCACGGGCCAGGCCTTTTCGGATCGATCCATCGCGACGTGGATGGCGACGAGACGTTTGCCTTTTCCGAAATTCGATTCGACGTATTTCTCGACTTCGATCTGCACATCGTCGGGCACGAACAAGGCGCCGGCGTCGGGATCGTCGTGTCGCGGGGCGAGGAGCTCGGCAAGGCGGAAATTTTCTTCCACACGATTGAGCAGCTCGCCGTTCATGCGCGCGCGGCGGTTGGTGAAGAGGTAGCTGGCCTCTTGCGCGCGCGGCGGGGAAAAACCGTAACGCTCTTTTGCGCGCGAGGCCGCGGCGAGGATTCCGCTCTTGAGTATTCCGTGGAAGTCGAGGACCACTTCGTAGTGGCCGGCGCGGACGGTCGAGCAGAATTTCCAGAACTGCCGGGAAGACTCGCGGATGTTTTCGGAGCGTTCGAAAATCAGGATGCGGTCGAGGCTGGGGTGTCCCTCGAGCACCTCCGCGGCCCTGGCTTCGACGGCCCAATCGATTTGCGCGTTGGGAAAGGTTTGACGGAGCGAATACACGGCCGGAAGGACGCGTACGACGTCGCCGATGGCGCTCAAGCGGATGATTAGAATCCGGGGAAGGCCGTTTAACATGCGCGGAAACTCACGGAGTATGGTAGCAATTGCGCGGGGGTGCGGCAAGCATCGGGCGATCGTGCACATCCAGATCGCCACGTCGGCCCGCTGCTCAGCCTCCTGCTAAGAAACTAATTCTCCGGTTTGGATGTGGAGCAATTGGTATCCGAGTTGGCGGGCATTTTTTTTGAGTGCGTCTTCCCGGCGTTTTCGGTATTGGGCATCGTATTCTTCTTGACGGCGTTCGACGTACTGTGTCCCGTGTTTGAGCGTTTGGTAGACCAGCCGGGCAAGCTTGTGCGCGGTGGCGGTGATGGCCTTTGGAGCACCGAGGCGGCCTCGCATGCGGCGGTAGTAGGCGCCCAGGCCCGTCTTGCTTTTGTGGAGGCTTTGAGCGGCGATGCGAACGGCGGTGGCGGCGCGGTTTAGTACAGAGCGGGATCTTCGGGAGCGGATGGCGCCGCCAGTGATGCGGTGGTTGGGGCAAAGGCCAAGCCATGAGGCGAAGTGTTTTTCGCTCGGAAACCGGCTCATGTCGACGCCGCGCTCAGTGAGGATGGTTTGTGCGGTCAAGGTGTCGATACCGGCAATGGCGCTGAGATCGACGCCCGCTATCCGGCATTGTTCTTCGCGCAGGTTGAAGTGAGGTTGGTTTTTCCGGCGGCGCGGCGGCGCGGGCAGGGGCTCGGCCGGGGGCGGGCTTGGCTTAGAGGCCAGCGTGTGCATGTGCGTTTCGATCTCGCCGTCGCAGGTTGCGAGTTGGTCCTGGAAGAAGAGGAAGGCCTGGTAGGCCTGGCGCAAGGCGAAGAGATGTTCCTCGCGAAAGTTGCCGCTTAGGGCTTGGGCGATTTCGGCTTCGGTGGATTTGACCAGAGGATGCCGCAGCCGCGCGAGCGTCAGGCAGTCGCGCTCGCCCGCGATGAGGGCTTCTAGGATCCTGCGGCCGGTAAGACCGGTGATGTCGGTGACGGCTTTGTGAAGGTGAACCTTCATTTGTTCGAGGGCCTTTTGCATCAGGTGAATTTGGCGGCTCGTGCTCGCAACGACGGGCAAGGGGGCAGCGACCTGATTTTGGCGAGCGCGTTCCCGGGTAGCGCCGGTTTTTAACCGGCGGGGTTGGTATCGGAGCTTGTTCAGCGATCGTGCCGGTTGAAAACCGGCGTTACGGCTTCCGGAATACGCATTGCCGTAGTCCCCACTCTATTTCCGAAGTCGCACTCACGTTCGCCGCGATCGCAACCAGCGACGCCTCAAGCGTCCCAATCTCATCCGCGTCGTAACGCTCCTCGATGTACGGTTCCAATTTCCACGTGGGAATGTTCATGGAGAACATCGCAGCAGCGTCGCGGTTCGCGACGCGATAGCGCGTCAATTCACTCGATCCGGGCACGAGTCCGGCGGGATCGAGTTCGCGAATGAGCCGGCCCGCGTAGAGCTCCGAGCCGTTGTGCGCGAGCATCGCTTCAACGATCTCAATGTAGCGCGAGCACGCGGGATGGGTCGTCTCCATGAATTCGGTTTCTTCGAGTAGGAGTGCACCGCCCGGTTTCAGTTGAGTCCCCCAGGACGCGACGAGCGCCGGAACATCCTTCAAATGCGCGAGGATGAAACGGCCGTAGATGACGTCGGCTGCGGGCGCCGGGAACGGGGTCTCGCGGATATCGTGATCGACGAACAGAATGCCGGGCGTCGGGTGCGCATTGGCAATCTGGAGGAACGCCTTCCCGTTATCGAGTCCGTACGTCGCGCGTGCATCCAGCAGTTCGGCCAGGAGACGCGTGGTGTAGCCCGGGCCGCAGCCGAGGTCGATCACCACGTCAGGATTGCGGATGGCTACACGCCGCAGAAACGCCGTGGTCGTTGGGGCGAAAACTTCGGCAAGTTTGCGCAGACGGCGCGCGGGGAGATCGCCCTGGCCGAAGAGATAGCGTTGTTTGGATTGCGTCATGGGGAAATGGATCGACCTGATTCACACCGGGCCATGCACACCGCGTCGGCATTGTGCGGAATTCTTGATTGCGTTATGCTCCATCCGGGCTGCTGCCGTCTAAGGAGGAATTTCCATGTTTTCCGTGCTCGTAGTCTGTCTATTAAGTCGGTCGTCGTGGGGGGCAAGCGCGCGATACTGATCGCCGACGAGGGGAGCGGTCAATCCGTCATCCCGCTCGTGCAAATCGGGGAAACGTGGGGCGTGGAGTAGGTACGAGAGAACATCGGATTCCCCTCCGGAAGGAGATCGCTTGTGACGACTGTGTTTCGCGGGCTAGCGGTTCTGGTCTTGGCATTGCCTTTCGCGATCCATGCGCAAGGCACGCGGCTGTTGCGCTTTCCCACGGTCAGCGCCGATAACATCGTATTCGTCCATGCGGGCGACCTCTGGGTGACGGGACGCGACGGCGGCGATGCACGGCGCCTGACGGTTTCCGAAGGCGTTGAAACGGCGCCCGCGTTTTCGCCGGATGGGCGCACGATCGCGTTCACCGGAACGTACGACGGCAACGAAGACATTTACATCGTGCCCGTCGAGGGCGGCTCGCCCACGCGGCTGACGTATCACCCCGGGTCGGACACTGCCGTCGGCTGGACGCGCGACCGAGTGCTGTTCTCCTCCGGCCGGGACAATCCGCCTTCGTTCACTCCGCAACTTTGGACCGTTCCCGTTACGGGCGGAATGCCGGAACGGTTACCGTTGCCGCTCGCGTTCCACGGATCGTACTCGCCCGATGGACTGCGTCTCGCTTATGTCCCGCTCGCGCCTGCGTTCGGGGCGTGGCGGCATTATCGCGGCGGCCGCACGACGGCGGTGCGGATCCTGAGCTTGGCGGGTCTTGACTACGAAGAAATCCCGCGCGACAACAGCAACGATTTCAATCCGATGTGGATCGGCGACACGGTGTATTTTTTGTCCGATCGCGACGGCACGATGAATTTGTATTCGTGGATCTCCGGCGGGAGCGTCACGAAACTGACGAACGAGGACGAATTCGACATCAAACATGCCAGCGCGGGGTCCGGCGTCATCGTGTATGAACGCAACGGATACATCGTAGAGTTCAATCCACAAACGCGCGCGACGCGGCAGCTTGAAATACGAGTCAACGCCGACCTGCCGTGGGCGCGGCCGCACTTCAAAAAAGTCGGCGAGATGATTCGCAGCGCCAGCATTTCGCCCAAGGGCGTGCGCGCGGTGTTCGAGGCGCGCGGCGATATTTTTACCGTGCCCGTGAAGAAGGGCGACGCCAGGGCAATCACGGCGACTTCCAGCACGCACGATCGGTCGCCGGTCTGGTCGCCCGACGGCGAATCGATTGCATGGTTCTCGGACGCCTCCGGCGAGTACGCGCTAATGATCGCGGATCAGCGCGGCGAGAATGTGCGCAGCATCGCGTTGGGCAGTGCGTCGTTCTACTACACGCCCGAGTGGTCGCCGGATTCGACCAAGCTGCTCTATACCGATGTGCTCCTCAACGTGTCGTACGTCGACATTGCCTCGGGCAAGACCATACTCGTCGGCGCAGATATCTATAGCCATCCCGAACGGTCGATCAATCCCACGTGGTCGCCGGATTCGAAATGGATCGCGAATTGCCGCCGAATCGACAATCAACTTCGCGCGATCTTCGTGTATGAATTGGAGACGGCCGAAACATTTCAGATTACCGACGGGCTTTCCGACGCGATCAGCCCCGCGTGGGACAAGGGCGGCAAGTATCTTTACTTTCTCGCGAGCACCGATTATTCGCGAAACATCGGCTGGCTCGATATGTCGTCGTACGAAAAGCCAGTGACGCGCGGGGTGTATTTCGCGGTGCTGGGAGCGGAAACGGAGTCGCCGATTCTGCCGGAAAGCGACGAGGAGGAAAAAGAGGAGGCGGAAGAGCGCGAAAAAGAAGAGGAAGAAGCCGAAGAAAACGAAGCAGACGCTCACGTCGCGGCACCCGATACTGAAGACGCGACAACCGAAAAGATCGAGAACGAGGACGAGAACGAGGACGAGAACGAAAACGAAAGTGAACCGGATGATGAGCCGATTACTGTTGAGATCGATTTCGACGGGATCGGGCAACGCATTCTCGCGCTCGACATTCCGGAGCGGGACTACACCGCGATCGAGGCGGGCGCGGAGGGTGTCGTTTTCTATACGGAGCGCATTCCGAATCAGGAACTTCTATCGCTGCACAAATACACGCTGAAAGATCGCGGAGCCTGTGTGTACATGTCTGGAGTCGCGGGATTTTCGCTGACGCCGGACGGCGAAAAGCTGCTCTACGCAGCGGGGGATACCTACGGGATCGTCGACGCCACGGCGAAGGAAGCCAAGTCCGGCGACGGCAAGCTGAACACTGGCGCGCTCGAGACGAAGGTCGATCCCCGCGCGGAATGGCGGCAGATGTACCACGAAGCCTGGCGCATTAATCGAGACTACTTCTACGACGAAAAAATGCAAGGCGCGGACTGGCCGGCGATGCGCAAAAAATACGAGCCATTACTCGAACACATTGGACACCGCTCCGACTTGACCTACGTTCTGAACCTGCTCATCGGCGAGACAGTGGCCGGACATTCGTACGTGTTCGGCGGCGATGAACCGAAGGTCGACGAAGTAAGCGTCGGACTGCTCGGCGCCGATTTCGCTCTTGAGAACGGAAAATTCCGTATCGCGAAGATCTACGAAGGCGAGAATTGGAATCCCGATCTGCGCGCGCCGCTCACGCAACCCGGCATCGACGTGAACGAAGGCGACTACTTGCTCGAAGTGAACGGACGCACGGTCGAAGGTCCGAATGTCTACGCGGCGTTTGAAGGCACGGCCGGTAAACAGACCTCGTTGACGCTGAGCGAAAGTCCGGATGGCGAGACGCGCAGCGTGACGGTCGTGCCCGTCGATAGCGATAACGCGTTGCGCATGCGCTCGTGGATTGAAGCGAATCGGCGCAAGGTTGACGATCTGTCCGGCGGCCGCTTGGCCTACGTGTATCTGCCGAATACTTCGACGCAGGGTTATAAGAATTTCAATCGCTACTACTACGCCCAGCAGCACAAACAGGGCGCAATCATCGATGAGCGGTTCAACGGAGGCGGTTCGGTCGCGGACTACCTGGTCGATCAAATGAATCGTCCGCTGCTCAGCTATTGGGCGACGCGGGGCGGG
>JBGTJY010000534.1:0-11182 GCA_041744855.1 Candidatus Hydrogenedentales bacterium | reverse complement strand
CGGAGTTCCCGGACGTTTCCAGGCCAGTCATAGTTTTGAAGTTTCACGACCGCTGTCCGCGTTAAGCGCGGCTTGGCACATTTTAAGTCTCGCGCGGAGAGTTCAACAAAGTGTTTAGCGAGCGATGGGATGTCATCCATTCGTTCCCGGAGCCGTGGAACTTGGAGCGGAAAAACGTTCAGCCGATAATAGAGGTCTTCCCGGAACCGGCCCGCAGCGACAGCTTCCTTCAGATCCCGATTGGTGGCCGCGATTATGCGCACATCGGCGCGCCGCGTTCGGTCGTCGCCGAGCCGTTCGTATTGTTTTTCCTGAAGCACGCGCAGAAGCTTGCTCTGAATATCGAGCGGGATTTCCCCCACTTCATCCAAAAAGATCGTCCCGCCCTCGGCGGTCTCAAAACGACCCGCCCGGTCCCTCACGGCGCCGCTAAACGATCCCCTTACGTGGCCGAAGATTTCGCTCTCAAATAGCTCCCGCGGAATGGCCGCGCAGTTAACGCGAACCAGAGGCCCGTTTTTGCGCCCGCTGCGCCGGTGAATTTCATGGGCCACCAGTTCTTTGCCGGTACCCGTCTCGCCGAGAATCAGCACAGAAGCTTCCGTGGGCGCCACCAGGTCGATCTGGCTGACGATGTGTTTCAGTGGAGCGCTTTGGCCTACGAGGTCACCGAAGGCCTTCGCCTCGATGACGGCTTCCTCCAAATACGAGTTCTGAAGTTCCAATTGCTCCTTGAGGCGCTGAACTTCCTGGAAAGCCCGCCCATGGGCGATCGACGCACCTAGTTGATCAGAAAAAACCTGTCCCCACGGATGGAATTCTTCCGGCCATTTCCCACGAACGAAGCCAGCTGTTATGCCAAGCACCTCGCCTTTGAACCGAATCGGTCCTACCAAGTATTCCTGAATGCCTTCCGCGGTTACCCATTCCAGACCCTCAAGCGATGTCGGCGGATTGTCCCCGGCTGCCACGAATATCGGCTCGTTGGTCACGGCGGATTCACCAATTGGGCCTGAGCCCAGCGGCACGCGCGCATCGAGATTTGCGTAGGGTCGCGGTTCCGTACCCGAACCCAAATTAGATCTTCCTTCGGCCGCGACTAAATGCAGGCAACGAGACTGGTCGGGACACGTCGCCCGGTAAGTGCACGTTGCGCACAGGTCGCCCTTGTCGATCAACCAAATCTGGACGCAGTCCATGCGTTGGGCGCCGCGTTCGACGAATCTCTGAAACAAATTCTCTAAGGACCGTTCACTGGCAACGTCGATGAGCAGTCCCGCGGCGAACCAAGGGTCGAAACGAGTATCGCTGGACAATTCCATACCCGTCACATTAGCAGGCGGCGGGTTGCACGTTCACCCGTAGTCGGACGATTTTTCGCACGTTCAATTTTTCCGCCCCTGACGAGCTGGAAGCATTTTTCCGTAAGTCATTCAGCTCGTGGAAGTTACCAATCCTGGGGTAACTGGCACACGGGATGCGTTTGATGCCAGGGCCGGTGCGGTAGAGCCGGAAATGACTATGAATCGGCGCCATTCCAAGTGGAAGGGTCGAAGAGGCGAAGGTCTAAGACATGAACAACCATTTGAAGTGCTTGCGGGTTGACGCGGCGAGTTTCGAATTGGAAGTGCTGAAGTCCGATCGGCATGTCCTGGTTCTGTTCTGGACAGAATGGAGCCGGCCATGCCGCGTTCTCGAGCCGGTGCTGGATGACATCGCCTCCTCCTGCTCAGACAGGCTGAAGGTTGTTTGGGTTAACGCCGACGAGAATCCGGACCTCGGCCTGTGGTACCGCATCCAGGCCGTGCCTACGCTCCTCTATTTCGTGGGGGGCAACGTTCAGAGCATGGTCGTGGGGACCGCCACAAAGGCGGCCATTCTATCCAAATTCGAAGGTTTTGTTGACGCAGAGGTGAATTCAAGGAGATACCCCAATGCTTGAACGTGCGAGTTTCAAGCAACGAGTGAGACGCATCGCGAACCGTAAATGGCCGACCGTTTTCGTTGCCGGGGCCACAGTGCTGGCCGCGTTTTCGGCCGTCTATACTCTGAGTCCTTTTCAGGTGATGCTGAAGGAGTACGTGCAGGGTACAGCTTTCGCCGCCATCGATTCGAGCAGCGAAAAGCCCGATGAAGTTTCGCTTCCCCTGGAAGAAGCGAGTGTTGTTCGCGCTCAAGTTGTGGACTCGGTCGCGGACTCGCGAAGTTACGTGTATTCGGGAGAAGTCCGCGGACGCTACGAGAGCGCGTTAGCGTTCCAGGTTGGAGGACGCATTGTAAAAAGAAATGTGCAATTGGGGAATGTTGTTCGCGCCGGGGATATCCTTATGGAAATCGATCCGAAGGACATCAAGGAGACCGTCGCCCTTGCTTCGGCCCAAGTTCGGGCCGCCGAGTCCCAGAAGCGTTTGGCGGAGGTCAATTTGGCGCGCTTCCAGCGTTTGCATCAGGGTGGGGTGATTGCGAAGGTCCAGCTGGATCGGAGCCAGATGGAATATGACACCGTTTCCTCCGCGCTGGAGGAAGCCTCCGCGTTTTACGCTCAGGCTTCCAATCAGCTTGAGTACAGTTTATTACGCGCAGACCAGGGTGGCGTCATTGCTGGAATCTTTGCTGAGGCTGGTCAAGTTGTCGCTCCAGGATCACCCGTAATCGCACTTGTTCGGGATGGCGACCGGGAAGTGGAAATCTCTGTTCCAGAAAACCGGATTGATTCGTTGCGAGACGTCGAGTCCATCACGGTTTCATTTTGGGCTTTGCCGGGGGTCGAGTTGGCTGGCGAGATTCGGGAAGCAGCGCCGATGGCCGACCCGATCTTGAGAACGTACAAGGCGCGGATTCGATTATTGAGTGCGCCGGCTGAGATAAGACTCGGGATGACGGCTTCTGTCCGGATTGAAGCGGATGATGAAGTCGCAGCCCTGAAGCTCGTTCCGTTGTCGGCCATTTATCAAGAAGAGAACGAGCCGAGCGTTTGGGTTGTCAAGGATGGCAAGCTCGAACTCCGCGCCGTCAAATTGGACGGGTTCGACCATGACATGTTGCGTGTGGTGAACGGCCTCGAAGACGGCGACGTTGTCGTCACAGCGGGTGTGCACAAACTTACACCGGGTCAAAAAGTCCGGGTATCTACCGAGAGTCAGTCATGAAGGACTTCAATCTTACTGATTGGGCACTGACGCACAGACAAATTGTCTTTTACTTCGTTGCGGCGTTGTTTGTGGGAGGTGCGATTTCCTACGTGCGCCTCGGGCGGATGGAGGATCCGGATTTCACCATTCGCAAGATGGTTGTTGCGGTGGTCTGGCCCGGAGCGAGCGCCCGTGACGTTGAAGAGCAATTGACGGATAAGCTGGAGAAGAAACTTCAAGACACGCCCGGCCTGGATTACTTAGACAGTTATTCCTACCCAGGGAAATCCGTCATATACGTGACGCTGAAGGATGACGCTGTCACCGGGGACCAGGTCCGCCCCGTTTGGCAAGAAGTCCGCAACATGGTGGACGACGTATGGTACACGCTTCCGGAAGGCGTTATCGGCCCGTTCTTGAATGACCGTTTTGACGACGTGTTTGGCTGCATCTACGCGCTGACATCCGATGGATTCTCGATGGAGGAAATGCGCGCGACCATGGAAAGAATCCGCCGGATAGCGTTGGCTGTGCCGAGCGTGCGCAAAGCGGAATTGGTAGGGGTTCAACCCGAGAAGGTCTACATTGAAATTGACAACGCCAAACTGGCGCAGTTCGGAGTCGACCCGGGATTGGTATTGCGTACCATCCAGGCGCAGAACGCGATGACCCCGTCGGGAATGATTGAAACGTCTACCGACAATGTGTACCTCCGAGTCACCGGCATTTTTGATAGCGTCGACAGTCTGCGGGACCTACCGGTTCGCGTGGGTGGGATGGCGTTTCGCCTGAGTGACGTGGCCACGATCGAGCGCGCTTACGGAGAACCCGCGGAGCCGAAGTTCTTTTTCAACGGGCGCCCCGCCATCGGGCTCGCGATTTCCATGGGGAAGGGTGGAAACATTCTAACTCTGGGTAAGAACCTCGAGGCCATGGTGAGCGAAGTCGAAGGAGATCTTCCCCAAGGGATGGAGCTTTCCTCGGTCGCAAATCAGCCGGAAGTCGTTAAAGAATCCATCGACGAGTTTGTAAAGTCCTTGGCCGAGGCTGTCGGGATTGTCCTGATCGTAAGTTTCATCAGCCTTGGCTTTCGTTCGGGCATAGTCGTTGCGCTTTGTATCCCCCTGGTGATCGCGGGTGTGTTTATGTGTATGAGCATAATTGGTATCGATCTCCACAAGATTTCCCTTGGCGCACTCATCATCGCGCTGGGTCTCCTGGTGGACGACGCTATCATCGCGATCGAAATGATGATTGTGAAGCTCGAGCAAGGCTGGGAGCGCTCGAAGGCGGCTTCCTTCGCGTATACGGCGACGGCCTACCCC
Source organism: Candidatus Hydrogenedentales bacterium (assembly GCA_041744855.1). GTDB lineage: Bacteria > Hydrogenedentota > Hydrogenedentia > Hydrogenedentales > JBGTJY01. The sequence goes on along the minus strand of JBGTJY010000534.1, from coordinate 6,726 downwards.
CGGCTTACGGGAGCGTTGGTTACTTGCGCCGGATTTATCCCCGTGGGTTTTTCGAAAGGAACCGCCTCGGAATTTGTCGGCAGCATCTTCTCCGTGGTAATGATTGCGCTATTGCTTTCATGGCTGGTTGCCGGCGCCGTGACGCCGCTATTAGGAAACTATCTCGTGCGAGTAAAGCCCGCAGCGGAAGGCGGCCACGCGGACATCTACAATACCCGCTTCTACAATTTCTTCAGACGCGTTCTGGCGTGGTGTTTGCAGCATCGCGGCCTGGTGCTTTCCGCCACGGCGTTGAGCTTCCTGGTGTCCTTGTATTTGATGGGCAAAGTCCCGCAGGAATTCTTCCCGGCGTCGACACGCCCCGAGTTGCTTGTGGACCTGCGATTGCCGCAAGGCGCGTCGATGGAAACCACCGAGGAAAGGTCCATGGCTTTTACCAAACGATTTGAAGGGGATCCGAATATCGAGAGTTGTTCCCTTCACGTGGGAATTGGGGCTCCGCGGTTTGTGCTGACATCCGATCCGACACATCCCGACAGCAACTTCGCCCAAGTCATTTTTGTTTCGAAGGATCTTGAAACACGCGTGGCGCTGTCAAGAAAGGTCAAAGAAACGCTGGAGAATGAGTTTCCTGAGATTCAAAGCAACATCAAATTGATCCAAACCGGACCGCCGAGTTCGTACCCCGTTATGCTCCGCGTGAGCGGATATGAGCACGACAAAGTGCGCGACTTGGCGCAACAGGTTCGCGAGGTCATGTTAGCCGACTCAAATCTCTGGAACGTCAATTTGAACTGGCACGAGAAGAGTAAGGTCATGCGCATCGCGGTCGATCAAGACAAGGCTCGGATTCAGGGAATCGACCGTCAGACATTGGCGCTGACGTTGCAGACATTCATCTCCGGCGCGGAGCTCAGTGAGTATCGTGAACAAGACCGCACGGTCGACATCGTCTTTCGCGTTGGGGAACGGAATAGAACGGATTTGTCGAATATAAAGGATTTGAGCATTCCGATTGGGAACGGAAATGCGGTAGCGTTGGACCAAATTGCAACGATCACGTTTGAGGCGGAAGACGGGTTGGTTCGGCGGAGGGACCTAAAGCCCACCATTACCGTGCAGGCAAACACCATTGACGGCGTGCTGGGAAATGACGCAACGAAGGCCCTTTTTGCGCGGCTGAGCGCACTTCTCGCGTCGTTGCCTCCCGGTTACGCCATTTCGATCGGAGGACCTTTGGAGGACAGCACAAAGGCCTCGAACTGGTTGATGCAGCCTGTGCCGGCCATGCTCGCCATAATCCTGACGCTGTTAATGTTTCAGTTAAAGAGCATTCCAAAAATGTTACTGACCTTGTTAACCGCTCCCCTGGGGATCATAGGGGTCAGCATAAGCCTGCTCTTGACCGGGAGCCCCATGGGTTTTGTTGTACAACTTGGCATTTTGGCACTTGCCGGGATCATCATGCGTAATTCGGTGATCCTTATCGATCAAATCGATCAACTACTCGCTGCAGGCCAGTCGCCTTGGGATGCGATTCTAAACGCTACGATACTGCGTTTTCGACCCATTATGTTAACGGCCGCGGCGGCAATCCTGGGCATGGTTCCACTCATCTCAAGCGTGTTCTGGGGACCTATGGCGATAGCCATCGCCGGAGGCCTGTTTGTAGCAACGTTGATGACACTACTCGTACTACCGACGATGTATGCGACGGTTTATCGAGTTCGTCCCTCACACGCTAGCAGCCCGTTGCACAATTCCATTTTGTGATTGAAGTTTTCATGCGGCCTCAAAGTCAACGGGTGCCCGAAATTCGACCGAAACAGGAGACGATAATGGAAGTTAAGCGCATCTTCTCAGTCCCCGATCATCCCGGGTACGCCGACGCCACGCTACTCTTACTGCGCGGCGTGGCCGGCTTGGCCATGATCCTTCACGGCTGGAATAAAATCCAGAATCCCTTCGGCTGGATGGGGGAAGACGCCTTTGCGCCGGGCATTTTCCAGGCGCTGGCCGCATTCTCCGAATTCGGCGGAGGAATAGCATGGATGATCGGCCTGGTCACCCCCCTTGCATCGCTCGGCATCCTCTCCACCATGGCCGTAGCCGCATATGCCCACGGCGTCATGCTTGGCGATCCCTTCGTCGGGAGTGATTGAAGTATCTACAAACTGCGCTGTTTTGTCATTACCTTGTTCCGCGCTACTTAATCTGCTTCGCCTCGGGGCAGTCTGCACTCGGTACCCGTCGCGAAGAATTTCGCCCAGCTTTCCACGAGGACGCAATTATCCCATCGCCCGGCGGCCAAACAAGCGCCGATCGAATCTCTTTGAGCAACTCCAGGATGGTGAGGTCTACGCGTTCACTCTAAGCGGTGCGACGAAGTTGCTTACGGATTTCGATCAGCAATTTTGCGATACCGTCATCGAAACGGAGAATATTATAGAGGACTATCCGGGAGTTTATAGTCTCTGGCTAAAGAAGACCGGCAGCGAATGGAGTCTCATCTTCAATTCACAGCCGGACATCTGGGGCACGCTTCGGAAACCGGAATATGACGTTGCGGAGATTCTCTTGGTCCATTCCAAGGCGCCGCAACAGTCTGAGAAGTACATCGTTGCTCTCGATGGGACCAGCGATGGTGGAGTCCTGAAGATGGCATGGGGAGAGTATCAGTGGACCGCGCCGTTTAAGATCGTTCAGTAGCGCGGACCATCGAGGAGTTCCAGCGTACCCAACTTGGGAAAAAAAAGCGATGAATAGGCCATTCATGCTGCGACAGCTTTGCGCCGCCTTGTTGTTTCCTGCCAGTTGCCTAGAGACGTATCGTACTTCTAACCCAGAGAGTAGTTTCCGATGAAGGCGTTCTCGTGCCCATTCCGCAGCGCTTGGTTTCCAAAGACGGTCTGCCGTGTAGAAGTCGTATCGCAATCGCTTGCCTCAGATCATCATTGGTTCGCGCATCATTTGGTAAGTACTTTACCTTAGGTCATCGGTGACTTTTTGGATTGGAGCTAACGCAAGCGAATGCCCGTCTGCATGCATCGGCGGCGTCGCCCGAGGATCGCGGCGATGCGTTCAGCTGACTGGCTCGACGCCTGCTACCGAGGAAGTTCCAGATACCGCGTGCGCCTGAGCGAGTCGAATGATTGTGTATTGGACAACCAGATTGCCAGTCCCGCGGATGCTGGAGCGAATGCGCCAAGAGCATGAGTAACGAGAGCGAAGGCCAGGGCATCATCGCCGGCAAGGCCGGTGTCGGCGAGGCCCAGCGCGAACACGCACGCGGCGTGATACGTCCCAAGGTTCGCCGGCGTCAACGGGAAAATTACGAGAATATTTGTCAGGCCAATAACGATAACGGCAGCGACTATCGCGTTGGACGGTGGGAGTCCAAATCCCACCAGTACGACAAATGGCGCTGCGGTGAACAGCGCCCAACAGAGCGCGCCGATGACTTGAGCCTTCCAAAATCGCTCTGGCCGGACACTTTGCGTGAGCCCCTCCAGAAGCTCGATAGCGATTGAACGAATTCGTGAAAGGACCGCCGTTTGCGTGCGTGCCGCCCGCTCGATCAGCCAGGCGCGCAAGTATCGGCGTGAGGCGTGTAAGGCGCCGACGCCGACGCCGACCAGGCACACCGCGGAGGTGAACCATACAACAATGGAACCAAGTTCCGGGGGCAGCGGCCGCCGCCGAACCGGCGATGGTCGCGTGGTCGACGGTCACGAGCCCGATCGCGCAGAGCGCAAGTACGGCCATGGGTGCTGCATCCTGGAAGCGCATCACCGCCATCGAGGGCGCGACATGAACGACCCTACGATCCGTTGCCAGCGATGCCAGATAGACCCGCGCTATGTCGCCCCCGCGGAACGGAAACACAAGGTCTGCAAGGTACCCCAAACTCACCGGGCGCAACAGTGCGGCGGGCGGGACCTCTAGTAATAGACCCCATTGCAACGCGCGTAGCGGAACGCTTAAGAGAATGAGCGCCAAGTTCCACACAGTTCGGCACGATAATTTACTACGACGAGTATGGAAACGCCGATTATTATGATCGTGTCACTGAAAACCTGGGTGGCATCGATTATTACGAATCGTCGGGGGTCACGGGGACCACGAACGGACTCGGCATCGTGATCGAACGTAACCGGACTTCCGGTGACTACACGATGCGCGTCCCCGGCGGCCTGGCCTATACATTCGTGCAGCATGCGACGGGTTATGGACGCCTGACGAACGTCGAAGACGCGACTGGCAACGACATCGCCTTCACCTATCACGGGACGAGCGGCCGCTTGACGAAGGCCGCCACGCCGGCGAGCGACGGCCGTTTCTTCGAGCTCGCCTACGACGGCAACGATCTGCTCACGAAGATCAGCCTCAAGAAGAGTTCCACGACCTACAAGTACGTCGATTACGCCTACGCGAACCTCACGAACGTCGGCTGGGCGCTCACCAAGGTGACGCACGACGGGTCGAGCGACGACGTGAACTACTCGTACGGCTACGCGATTAACGGCGCCATTACGGGCAACTACATTTCCACGATCAACGACCTGAGCGGGAACGACTACGATTTCACCTATGACTACCAAGATCTCGCGACCTGGGGTTGGCAGGTCACCAAAGTCACCGTCGATCTTCCGGAAGGCGGACAGACGACCTATCTGCGCGACGTTACGACGGGCGTGTGTGAAGTCAAAAACTGGAACGGCGGCGCGGAACTAAGCAAGTACCAATATGTCCGCAACGGCAACGGGTGGATGCATTCCAAGCGGCGGTTCTTCTACGACGCGAGCAATTATCACGAGTGGAAATACGACTACGTCGCGGATCGCGACCTGACGAAGATCACGAGTCCCATCTCCGCGACACCCATGGCAACGATCACGTATACCTCGGAAGGGAGGGTCGCCACCGTCACCAAAGGCAACTCTGGGTCCGATCCGAAGATCACGTGGCAATACACGGCCGGGGGTCTCTACCCAACGAAGATGATTGGCGCGGAGGCGGAGGAGACGACCTACACCTACGATGGCAGCAATCGCGTGATCACCATGATCGCGCCGCAACATAGTTCGCCGGGGGTTAGGTTCGCATACGATACCTACGGTCAGGTCACGAGCGTTACCGATCCGCTCGGCGACGCAACGCTTTACGAATTTGACGTGGCGGGTAACAACAAGAAAGTGACCGATGCAGAGGGGAACATCACCAATTTCGAGTATGACAACCTCAACCGGATGACCAAGCTGACCGATCCGCGGAGCAAAATCACCAACTATGCGTACTCCAACGCCGGTTGTGGCGGGTGTGGAGGTGGGATTGGGCAGTTGACCAAGGTCACCGATCCGCTCAGCAACGAGACGGATTACGAATACGACAAGAACGGCAACCTGACCAAAGCGACGAACGCGGCGAACGTCGCGACGGACTACTTCTATGATGACAAGAACCGGCAGACGAAAGTCACCAGTCCTTCGGGCGGGTCGTCGCATACCACCACGGCCTACAACAAGCTCGACCAGGTGACGAGCGTTACCGATGCGGAGAGCAATGCGACGAGTATCACGTATGACCACGTGGGGCGCTTACTGACCCAGACGGACCCGATTGACGGGGTGACCTACACTTACGACAGCTTTGGGAATGTGTCGACCGTGACGGACGGGCTTTCGCATGTCTGGGACTACGATTATGACGGGTATAATCGCTTGACAAAGCTGACGGACCCAATCAGCAAGGTAACTAAATACTTCTACGATTTGGCGGGGCGGACGACGAAGGTCGGCGCGGGGTCGAGTGGTACGACGGATCCAACGGAGTATGTGTACGACGAACCGAACGCGCTGATGACCAAGGTGACGTACACGGCAGGTGGCGGCTCGGACGATGCCAATTACAGCTATAATGCGGCAGGCGAGCTAACCAAGATCACGGATTGGAACAGCGCGTCGAATGGTGTCCGGTACGCGTATGACGACGCCGGGCGGCTTACGAAGCTCGAAGACTACGAGAGCGACGATTTGATTTACGTGTACGACGCGGCGGGCAACGTCCTCACGATGACGGACTACCATGGCAATTCGACGACGTATTCGTACACAGACACGAATCAACTCAGCACGATTACCGCACCGGGCAGCAAGGTGTGGGACTACGACTACAACTCGCTCGGCCAGCCGACCCAGTACTCGCATCCGAATGGGATGACGACCGTCTACAGCTATGACGGCGAGAATCGAATGACGAAGATCGAGCACAAGGACGGCGGGACGGTGAAGCAGTCGTTCCTGTACGCGCTCGATAAAGTCGGCAACATCACCAAAACGACGCACAACGACGGGTCGTATTGGGATTATACGTACGACGATCGGTATCGGCTGGTGACCGCGGTGCGCAACAACAAGACCACGCCGACTATTTCCGCGCGTTACTACTACACTTACGACGACGGCGACAACCTGCTCACGAAGGTCGAGCCGTTCAATGACGATTTCAATGACGAGGACACGACCGGCTGGAGCGGCGGTGTGGCCGATTGGAGCGCTTCGACGGGCGTAATGAAGACGACTACGCTGTCGGGCACGCGAAACATCCAGAAGTCCAGCTTCACCGATGCGGATAACGAGCTGCGCTTTTCGTACATGGCCGATACGTCCAACGGCGGCTCGCAGGATCTCGTGGTGTTGCCGCGGTTCGTCGATAGCAATAACCGGC
>JBGTJY010000533.1:0-7948 GCA_041744855.1 Candidatus Hydrogenedentales bacterium | reverse complement strand
TTTTTCCCGGAACCGCAAGCGCCGTGATCCCAAGCGCCGTGATCGCGCGGGTCGGTGTCGTCGCGGGTTCCGGCATCGAGTTGGAAGCTCTGTTCGACGCGATAGAAGAGCGGCGTGATTTCGCTTCGATACCCGGTCTGGCGCGTGCAGGCGTGAGTGGTCATGCCGGCGAATTCGTGCTGGGAAAATGCGGGTCGATACCGATCGTTCTGCAACGCGGACGCCTGCACTTCTACGAAGGCCACGGCTTCGACGAAGTCACCCGAACCGTCGACGTGCTGCGCGAATTCGGCGCGCACGCGATTGTGTTCACGAACGCCGCGGGCGGTCTGCGCGCGGACCTCGAGCCGGGAAGCCTGATGACAATCGCGCGAATGCATCTCTGGCCCTGCGCGCGCTGGCCGGACCACCCGCAACGCATCGAACCCGCGATCGTTCCGACTTGGACGCGCGCAACAGGGGAATTCGTATGGGTTCCCGGGCCCAACTACGAGACGCGCGCCGAAATCGCCGCGATGCAAAAGATGGGCGGCGACGCAGTCGGAATGAGCACAGCCCCCGAACTCGCCCGATGCGCGCAGCTCGGTATTCCAGCCGGCGCGATCGCTTGCATCACAAACAACTGCGCTTGCATCACGAACAATTGCGCCGACCCGCAACTGCTGAGCCACGCCGAAGTGCTGCGCGTCGCCCGTGCCGCATCGTCGCGGCTTCGCGCCGGGATTCAGGCATGGTTGCCGGAACTCGCAGATCGATTCCTGCGTCTCGCGGAGAATTCAACGAAGACTAATCGAGTTCGCGAAAAACCTGCGCCGTAAAACGATAGATCTCGGCGCTGCCATCGCGCCACGCGGCCCCGCTCAGCCCCGCATTCTTGCACACGGCATCGAGGAACATATCGATATCGAACGCGTGTTCTTCCGCCATCTGCGGAAGCAGCAGGCCGACTCGGTTCTCTTTCGTCCGAATCATGATCCCGTCGCGGCCCAAAGCGATTTCGCTCGGATCTTCCACCCGGCAAAAGGGCGTGTACGATGTATCGCCATGCCCGAGCGCGGAGACCTCGATGCGAAGATCGCGAACCTCCTGCGGCATCACCGGATTGAATCGCGGGTCTTCGGAGGCCGAGCGAATCGCGCTACGGCAAGCCGCGGTCGCAAGCGCCTGCGTGTTGCTCGTGTAGCCCATGCAACCGCGCAATTCGCCGTGTTTGCGCAACGTGACGAACGCGCCGTGCCGTTGCGTGAGACGGGGCGAGAGCTTGAATCGCGCGATATCGAATGCGTCCCCGTAAACCACGTGCGCTTCCAACGCCGCCCGGGCCAAACGCAGCAACATCACGCCTTCCTGATTGCTGAGGATGGCGTCGTTTGATACTGCTTCGCCGTGGATTTCTGCCTGCCTGTGCATGTTCCTAGAAGGACCCCCACCCCGGAGTTAAGGGTACCACATCGCACCGAACCCCGTCGGAAAATTAGGGGTTTTTACCTACACGGGAAGAGCGAATAGGAACGGGTGTCCCACGTGTTATTCAAGCAGGACGTACTCGCGGCCGCCACGAAATAGGGGTCGAGCAACAGGAAAAACGTGACTGAAAGAGGCAAAATGAGTATACTTCCGGCGTGGCATGAGATTACCTCGCAGAAATGGGGCGAACTTCCGATGAGCAACATCAAATACGATCTTGCGCTTGACTGGTCCGATCCATTTGATGTCGTTCAGGAGCGCCGCATCGCCCCACGCGCCTCGGCCAACGCGCGCGTCGAGATGTCCGTGCGCGCCGAAAAGGCACGCGGCCGATTCGTCGGTCCCGCGCAGGTGAAAGAGTTGTCGCTGTCAGGCGCGCGCGTAGTTACCAAGCATCGCGTCGCCCCAGCGCAGACCGTTCGCCTCCGCATCTCGACCGAGGCCTTCGGACTCAACGAAGTCGTGCCGCAGGAATTCGACGTCGCCTGTTACGTGCGCCGCGTGCAGCCCATCAATGCGCGCATGAATCTGGTCGCGCTAGAATTCGATCGCAGCGTTGCGGACAATATGGACTTCGCCTTTTTCGTCCGTCAGACGCAATCGACATCGTCACACGATTTGGCGACGCAAGGCTGAGGTCAACCCGTCATTGCGAGGCCGCGCGCCTTAGAAGCATTGCGCGCGGCCGTGGCAATCTCGCATTGGGAAACGGGGGATCTTAGGACTAATCATCGTTTGCTGCGGGGACCGTTACGTTTGCAGATTTGCGCGGTAAGCGGTATAAGGTTTGAGAAGTTCGTCGTTGGGGCATCATGCTGCTGTTTCCCGTTTTCGTTTCCTGTCTATTCGCGCAAGCCGAACCGCAAGTCTCAGTACTTGAAACCACCTTGAACGTGTGGGATGTCGCATCGAGCGACATTAACGGCGATGGTCTGACGGACATCCTCGCGCTGTGCAGCGACGAAGACAGCGACCCGTTGAAGAAAGAGATTGCTGTGTTTCTGGCGACGGCTGCGGGGAAGTTTCCCGCGAAGCCTGACCTCAGCTTCGCGCTCGCGCCGGAATCCGGCACAGTCCTGCTGTCCGAAGTCGACGGCACACCGGGCAAGGAAATCGTGGTTACGCGTGCGACGGGCGCGCAAGTGTTTCGATTCTCAGGCGGCCGAATGACGTTGCTTTCGGAAACGAATTGGGCCAGCCTCCTGCCGAGCCACTCGAAAGAGCCGCTGTTTCTGCCGAATGCCGCGATGGACCTCGACGGCGACGGAATCGATGAGTGGGTCATTCCCGGCCTCGAGTCGTACGAAATCTGGCGCGCGAGCGGTGTGGTGCGCGCATTGCAAGCGGATGTCGTTAGCGAGCTACAGCCCTACGCGAATCCTGAAATCAGCACTCGTTTACCGGCGATACTTCCTTTCGATCAAGAAGGTTTGCCGAATAAGGGCCTCGCGTTTCTCAGCAATCGCAACGCCGATTTTGCGTACGGCGCGGATTGGTCCGAACACATGCGCTATCGAATTCCATTGCAGATCGACGATCAGTGGGACTCGACCGCGCGGATGGTCGACATCAACAACGACGGATTCCCCGATCTGATCGTCACACAAACGAAGGGGACGGTGAAGCTGAAAGTGGTGACGCAGGTTTACGTCGCGACGAAACCGCTCACGTATCCTGAGAAGCCGACGGCGACATTCGAGATGAACGGCGCGCTCACGAGTCCCTACCTCGCGGACGTGGACGGCGACGAACAGATGGACCTCGTGATGGTGCATATCCCGTTCGGCGTGGGCGCCTTCGTTAACTTTTTCGTGCGCAATAAGCTGTCCGTCAAGGCTGAAGTGTACTTGTTCGACGGCGAGACCTATCCGCAAGAGCCGAATTACAAAAACGGCCTGACACTCGAAGCGCCGGACGGACGCGACCAAGTCGCATTCGCGATGGGCGATTTCAACGGCGACAAGCGGCTCGACGTGGCGTTCGCAGCGGACACCGATCAGTTTGTGTTTCATGAGGGGGCCGGCAACGACTTCGTGCGTTCGCGGCCGTTCGCCAAACTTGCGATCCCAGCATTCGGCGTGGCGCGCAAACACGACCTGAATGGCAACGAAAAAGACGACGTGATCCTCCACCACCCCAGCGGCGAAACCCGCACGCGGATCGAAGTAATCGTCTTCTAGACGACGCCCCTCAGTCATTCCTGCGCAGGAATGACTTGAGATGAAGACTACTCGAAGTATCCGAGCGCGCGCAGCCGTTCGATGCGCTCTGCGACTTCGTCCTCGCTCATCGTATTCGCATCGCGATACGGCGTAACGAAACGAATCCGGCGCAGCGCACCCCAGTACGCAGAGTTCGCGTTATCGATCGTGCACGTGAACTGCTCGCCGTCGATGCTAACCTCGCCCACATCCCGAAATTCATATCCAAAAGCCGTGTGATCAACGGGCGCCAACGCGAACTCGACGGACTTCATCCCCGGCGACTCAAACCGAAACGACGACGCGGGGTGGCCTTCGTAATCGCGCGTGCTCAGAACCTCGAGTTGGACGATGAAACGGCCCGTTGGAGCAGGCATCGTGAGCGTCAGCGGCGGCACGTCCTCATTCCATCCCCCATGCCAGAGGGCGCCATCCGTGAATAACCACGCGCCATCGCTTGATGCGTTGGCGGAATTCGTTTCCGCGACCAGGACCGATGCGGATTCTTCCCAAAGCTTCGGTTCGATCCGGACGTCGATCGCGGCTATTGGCAACGCCATATATGCGTTCCATAGCGGGAGAAATCGATCATCGAGAACGGCACGGAGGGACGCCGCTTCCTCTGGACGCTGGTCGATCGCGTTCGTGCGTGATGCCGCGAAATCGGGCAATTGCCAGAGATACTCGGTGTCGCGGCCCGTGTCGCGCTCGAATTTGAACGAGGCGCCCTGGACGATGAAACCCGGCGCCCCGTCGTATTCATGATTGAAGTATTTTATCAACGCAACCGGACGCAGCGAGTCCGTTTTGCCGTTCATCAAAAGACGAAGACTTTTTCCATCGGGAGTGAAAACTTGCGGATGAATGCCCAGTAAATCAACCAGCGTGGGAACGATGTCCACGTTTTCCGTGATCGCTTTCACGGCAACGCCCGCGGGGACGCCGGGACCCGCAATCAGCAACGGCGTTCGCGTGACTTCATCGAAGCCTTCCCAGTGTCCCCACGATGTGCCGTCTTCGCCAAGGGCCTCGCCGTGATCGGAGGAGACGACGATGATCGTGTTCTCCATGAGTCCTTCGCGTTCGAGCGCATCGAGCACGCGCTGAACCTGCGCGTCGGCGTAGTGAATGCCGCCGTCGTACAGCGCGCTGAGTAACGCCCGATCGTCGTCATTGAAAGTAAGACCGAAATTTTGAATAGGGATTCCGTCGCGAATCACCGCGCTTTCGTAGGATTTGTCGACCCATTGATCGTGCGGCGCATCGAGAATATGCGGGAAATGGGTGTCGAGCGCGTGGATGTAGAGGAAGAACGGTTTGTCCCGCGGCGTGGACTCGAGCCACGGCAAGATGTGCTTATTCAATGTCGCAAACTCGGCGGCGTGCAACGGCTTTCCGGGTTCGGGCGTGATGAAATGAAATTCCGAGAATGCCTTCGCGAGCGGACTGTCCGGCAGGATCCACGAATGCGCGGAGAACGCCGCCGTGTGGTAGCCATGCTCGTTGAGCAACGCGGGGAAAAGAATCTCGCCCGGTGGTGGATTGCGCATGGGATACGTCCGCAACACATCGACGCACGCCACCGGAAAATATCGACCGGTCATGTACGACGGGACGGAAAGTTCCGTCCAGAGACCTTGCGTGTAGTGATCGTGAAAAACCGCGCCGCGCTCGGCGAGGCGATCGAGGTTGGGCGTCGTTTCGCGTTCGTATCCCGCCCACGATACGCGGTCCGCGCGGCAGGCGTCGAGGAGAATCCAAACCACGTTAGGCGGGGCCGAGGATGCGCGCGTCGCGTCATCGGCTGAGGCTGGACGTTCGGCTTGGTCGCGAGAGCAACCGAGTGCAATCGCTGCGACCGCAATCGCTAAGCAGTGGAAGAGGTGTCGATAAAAAGACCTTAGCATTTGAGAAGATGGTAGCAATTGCGATGTTCATGGATCGCCTTTCTGGTAACGCCGGTTTTCAACCGGCTAGGGTGCGGCCGCGTTACTTGAAGGCTCGCGCCGGTTAAAAACCAGCGCTACAAATTCGGTCGTGTAGCCGAGTATGCTAAGTTCCTCGTGAATGTCCGGTGGAAACGAGGAAGATCGAAGGGAACACGCGAATGCTTAGCAAGAAAACGAGTGAAGTTCTCGCGATCGCGCTTTGCGCGGTCATTCTCGCGAATTGCTCCTCGCCGGAGACTTCGGAAGAGGCGGTCTCAGGCGAACACAAGTACACGATCGCGGTTGTGCCCAAGGGCTTGGGTCACCAATTCTGGATGACCGTGAAGGCGGGCGCGGACGCCGCGGGCCGCGACCTCGACGCGCGCATTTTGTGGAATGGGCCGGCGAAGGAAACCGAGGTCGCGAAGCAAATCAACATCATTCAAGACATGATGAGCCGAGGCGTCGACGGCATCGTCATGGCCGCGTGCAACGAGAACGCGCTCGTCGACACGATCGCCCAAGCGATGGACCGCGGCATTCCGGTCGTAACCGTCGATTCGGGCGTGAACTCGGATTTGCCGGTATCGTTCATCGCGACCGACAACATCGAGGGCGCAAAAGCGGCCGCCGCGAAAATGGCGGAGTTGATCGGCGGGGCCGGCGACGTCGGCCAATTGCCGTTCGTGCCCGGAGCAGCGACCTCCGAGATGCGCGAGAAAGGCTTCGCCGAGGGCTTGAAAGACTTCCCCGATGTGAAGCTTGTGGCGACGATCCACACGCACAGCGACACCGCGAAGGCACTCGCCGCCACCGAAGACATGATGACGGCCCATCCCAACCTGAAAGGCATTTTCGCAGGCAACGAAGCCGCGGCGATCGGCGCGATCCAGGCGATCGAAACGGCGGGCAAGGCTGGCGAAATCAAGCTGATCGCGTTCGACGCATCGCCCGAACAGCTCGATGCCTTGAAGCGCGGCACGATGCACGCGCTCATCGTCCAGGACCCGTTCCGCATGGGCTACGACGGCGTGAAAACGGTCATCGACGCGATTGAAGGCAAGCCAGTCGAGAAGCGCATCGATACAGGAGTGACGGTAGTAACTATGGAGAATCTGGATTCGCCAGAAGTCCAAAGGTTACTGAAAGTGTCCTAGTTCGCTTTCGGACTCAAAGATCTCTACTTGTTCTGTAACCTCCTTTTCTGCAATCCTGTTCTTGAATTTCACTAGAACAGGGCGATCAGCGCCCCGGAGGTGACCGCAATGGCGATGCCCGATTTCAGGTACGCGACCGTAGAGTTCATCAACACTTGGCAGTACACGGACGAAAAGCATGGATCCATGGCGATCGCGCGGCTCCATGGTCCGGATCCAGACGTAATGGTCGCGCTCTTTGCCGGCCCCCGGCATCAGGGTACCTACGAGAACCTCTTTGCGACGAAAGCGAAATTTCAATTCGATGTAAATGACGAGGCGATCGATCTCCACCATCCGGAGATCGCCCACTATTGGGAGTTGTTCGGGGACAGGGATTGCTCGGCAAAATTGGTGGGCGCGTATAGCTCGCGCGCCATCTGGTATCCGGTGTGCCCGTAGAAGTCCCAAAGCCATAGCTGATTGCAGCGCTTTGCTGTAGCTTTCCATGCGTGTTTGCCGGGTATGTTTCCTGGACTAAGTATCAAGTCTTTTGCTTAGAATCGCAGGCGACTTGTATACTAAAGACTGAACTTCGGTCACGTTTCAGGCTAACCTCGACGTACGCTTTGGAAGGTTTCGGGCATGTCCGGTCATAGTAAGTGGAAAACCATCAAGCATAAGAAGGGCGCGGCCGACGCGAAGAAGGGCAAAATCTTCTCGAAGCTCGCCAAAGAAATTACCGTAGCGGCGAAACTCGGCGGTGGCGATCCCGATGGGAATCCCCGTCTCCGCACTGTGCTTTACGCAGCGCGCATCGCGAACATGCCCAAGGACAATGTCGAGAAGGCGATCAAGAAGGGCACCGGCGAACTGCCGGGCGTTGTCTATGAAGGCGTGCGCTATGAAGGATACGGACCTGGCGGAGTCGCGCTGGTGATGGAACTGCTGACCGACAACAAGAATCGGACGGTGGGCGAGATTCGTCACATCCTTTCCCGCAACGGCGGCAGTCTCGCTGAGAACGGCGCCGTGACCTGGAACTTCGCGCCCAAAGGCATCATCTTGGTCCCGCGCGCCGCCTGCAGCGAGGATGAAATTTTCGAGAAGGCGCTCGAGGCCGGCGCGGAAGACGTGAGCCTCGAAGGCGAAGACCATTACGAGATCACAACGTCGTTAAAGGATTTGCACGCGGTCGTCGAAGGTCTCGGCGGCA
>JBGTJY010000532.1:0-2021 GCA_041744855.1 Candidatus Hydrogenedentales bacterium | reverse complement strand
ATGACATGGCGGCGAGGTTGTAAATCTCGTCGGGCTGGATGCGCTCCAGGAGCTGAACGATCGACGTCTGGTCGAGGAGGTCGCCGTAATGGATCTCGACGCGCTCGGCGATAGCGTCGAGGCGTTGCCGGTTCTCCGTGCTGGCGCGGCGAATCATGCCATGGACATGGTAGCCTTTGGAAAGCAACAGCTCGGCGAGATGTGAACCGTCCTGGCCGGTGATGCCCGTGATCAGTGCCTTGCGCATGGGTCCATCCTTTCGAGTTAAGTCCGAAGTCAAGCCGCCAAAGCCCTCTTCTCCTTGAGGGCTCCGGTCATCTCTTGCGGTACGAAGAAGTAATTGAGAGTTTCCGCCGCCGCTTGGGCGGGCACGAGTTGGTGGAGTTGTTGGTCGTAGACGAACATTTGATAATCGAGCGCGGCGAGGAAGTCGCGGACGGCGGCGCCTTCGATCATGAAGAGCGGCCGGCAGCGGGCGATTGTTTCGGTCATGCCGGCGAGCACGTCGATCTCGGCGCCCTGCACGTCGATCTTGACAATGCCAGGATCAAGTCGGAGATCGTCGAGCTTGTGCACGGTGAGTTCACGCTGGATGACACGATAGTCGCGGCAAAGAGTCGCTCGGAAAATGCGTGCGCGCGCTTCGTCGGAGTCGAGGACCTCGCGGACAAACGTCGCTTCCTGGTTGAGGGCCACGCCGCGAACGACGGGGATGTAGTAGTGGAGGGCATGGTTTTCGGCGCCCAGAGCGTGCATGCGAAAAGAAAAGCGGTCGCCCAGCAAACGGCCGGCGTAAGTCAGCAGCTGCTCAAGCTCGGAATTGGGCTCAAAAGAGAGGATCGTGCAGCTGGAGTTATTGGCCCCAAAGGACAAAGCCGACTGGCCCATGTTGGCGCCGATATCGAGGAAGAGGCGGCGGGCGCCTTCGAGGTGGCGGAAGAAGGCGAAATCGCGCTCGTGCGACCAGCCCGCGCGATGGCGCCGGCGCATGCGGAAGCGCTCGACTCGGTTCCAAAGCCCAAGCCGAGTCAGCCAGACCCGTCCCTGAAAGCGGAGGTAGGTCTTTGCCGATTGCGCAATGCCGGTCAACGTCGCACCTCGCCCATGGCGTCCTTTCCAAGGGGCTTCCGCGTCGCTGAACAAGCGTATCCAAGCGTTTTATCACAAACTTTGGCGCAAGTTCCAAGCAAGCGGACGTTTATTACCGAGACATTCCGCGCGGGCGGCGAGCTGGATTGGCCCTCCGCGGCGGCGCGGCTACTATTTCGGGTGGGCCAATACTAGTCCAAATTGGCGAAAACGGTCAAGCCAGGTTGTGGGGGCGCGGCTTAGATCGAGAGGGCGGCGACGACAGTCCCGGCTATGCCCGGCAAACCGAATGTGCGGGCCAAACGTCGATCATGTAGTGCTTTAGGGCGCATAATTCGTCGAAATACACTGGCAACGCAGGACGCGCTTGCTTTACAATTTATGGTTGCTAGTCCTTTCGACCGGCCGGCCCCGAGGCAGGGCAAGCTGGTCCCAACATCTTAAGGGGTCTGGAACATGACCAATGTGCGTCGGCTCCTTGCAGTCGCGGTCCTTCTGGGGATCGTGGCCCTCGTGAGTTCCTCTCGTTCGCAGGGCGAGCCAACATCGGCCAAAGGCAAATCTTCGACGGCCGTCGTTCTTCCCAACACAGGCGCTGCGGAAACCAACGCCGAGGCGGCGCTGGCTCAATCGAAGTTCTCGCAAGGGGGAGTGCTCACCTATCGCACGCTCCAGGGCGATCAGCTCTTCGCGCTGCAAGTGCAGCCGAAGCTGGACAATGTCCCCGTGCGTCCGCGTGACTACGTAATATTGATTGCCAACTCTGCGGCGCAGGCGGGCGAGCCCTGGACTGCCTCGGGCCAGGTTGCCGACGCCATCGTCGAACTTTCCAAGAACAACAATGACCGGGTCTCCCTCTGGGTCTTCGGCACTCACGACGCCACCAAGTGCCTCACGCGAGTCGACGCCTCCGATTTTCTCAACCACAGCTA
>JBGTJY010000531.1:0-5809 GCA_041744855.1 Candidatus Hydrogenedentales bacterium | reverse complement strand
CGCCCCCACCCCCGCCGCTTGAAAAGGGCCGCTACCTGAAATTAGTCGTTTGGCCCGATCATTTTTGATGGGTCGACTGTTGCGCGGAATTCGGACTCGGTCAGAAGCCCAAGGTTGACGACTTCCTCGAGGAGCGTGGTGCCGTTTTTGTGGGCGGTCTTGGCGACTTTCGAGGCGTTGTCGTAGCCGATTTTACTGTTCAGCGCCGTGACGAGCATGAGCGATTTGTGCAGCAGCTCGTCGATGCGCGCGCGGTTCGGCTCGATACCCACGGCGCAGTGTTCGTTGAACGATTCCGCCGCGCCGGCGAGCAGGCGGATCGATTGCAGCACGTTGTGGATGATCATCGGCTTGAACACGTTGAGCTCGAAGTGGCCCGTGGCGCCGCCGACGTTGACTGCGACGTCGTTGCCCATGACTTGCGCGGCGACCATGGTCATCGCTTCGCACTGCGTGGGGTTCACCTTGCCCGGCATGATGGACGAGCCGGGTTCGTTCTCCGGTATGAGGATCTCGCCGAGACCGCAGCGCGGGCCACTCGCAAGCAGGCGCACGTCGTTCGCAATTTTCATGAGGCTGCACGCGACGGTCTTGAGCGCGCCGGAGGTCATCACCATGGCGTCGTGCGCGGCGAGTGACTCGAATTTGTTTGGCGCCGTGACGAACTTGAGGCCGGTCAGTTGGCTAATGTGCGCGGCGACCTTTACGTCGTAGCCCTTTTTGGTGTTGAGCCCCGTGCCGACGGCCGTGCCGCCGAGCGCCAGTTCCGCGAGGAGCGGCACCGTGCTTTGAATGCGCGCGATGCCGTTCGTCAGTTGCTGCACGTAGCCGGAGAATTCCTGGCCTAGAGTGAGCGGCGTAGCGTCCATCAGGTGGGTGCGGCCAATCTTGATGATGTCGGCGAAGGACTTCGCTTTCTGGTCGAGCGTGTCGCGCAAATTCGTAAGCGCGGGAATTAGATGATGGTGAATGCGCTCGACCGCGGCGATGCTCATCGCGGTGGGAAACGTGTCGTTTGACGACTGCGACATGTTGACGTGGTCGTTCGGATGGACGGGTTTCTTGCTGCCGATTTCGCCGCCGAGCATCTCGATGGCGCGATTCGAGATGACCTCGTTCGCGTTCATGTTGGTCTGCGTGCCGCTGCCCGTCTGCCAGATGACCAGGGGAAAATGGTCGTCGAGCTTTCCTTCGATGACCTCGTCGGACGCTTTGCAGATGGCGTCGCAGAGTTTCGCGTCGAGCAGGCCCATGTCTTTGTTGGTGAGCGCGGCCGCTTTTTTCAGAATGCCGAGCGCGCGGATCAATTCGCGGGGCATTCGCTCGCCGCCGATTTTGAAGTTCTCGATCGAACGCGCGGTCTGGCAGCCGTAGTATTTGTCGGCGGGGACTTTCATCTCCCCCATGGTGTCTTTTTCAATGCGGTATTGCATGGGTTGCGCTCCGTGTACATGACTACAGTCATTCTGAGCGGAGCGAAGAATCTCGATGCTCAGCAGTCTCGGCTCGAGCGAGATTCTTCGCTTCGCCCCGCTCAGAATGACAGGTAAAAAGAATTCCGGCGTAGCGCCCGAGGATCGCGGGCATTACGCCGGAGAGAATTCGAAATCGGACTAGAACTTTATGGATGTCTCGGCCCACCAGTAATCGGCATCTTCATTGTCAATTCCGCCTGCGCGGATTAGGCCATTTCCACGAACGAAGTTACCGCCGACCTTGAAAAAGATCGGCAGAACGATGCTGTTGTTGTCGATACCGTCGGCCGCGAAGAAATGCGCGTAGCCCGCGCGGAACTTGAGGTCTTCGGTGAGGTCGTAATCGACTGTCAGGGACGCTTCCCAACCGAGTTCGTCATCGCTTTCGACGCCCCAGAACGGAATGCCAAACACGCCGTTGGTGGTGGTCGGTGCATCGGCGAGGTAGTAGCCGCCTTCGAGCTTGAGGTGGACTTTTTCCCAGGGATCGCCCTCGATGCCGACGCGGAAAATCATGGCGTTGGAAAGGTCGGAAAAGTCGATGAAATTGCTGTATTCCCAATCGGAGAAAAGCCGGTTGAAGCTTAGGCTCGCATCGGTTTCGTGGAACGGATAGAAGGTGTGCAACCAATCGCCGAAGGATTCCTCGCGGCGGTCTTCGCCCTCGAACCACGCCCAGCCGGCGAACAGCCGCGGCTGGAATCGGGTATCGAAGGTGTAGCCCGCTTCTACGTTTGCCGCGAGGCGCCGGTATTCCGCGTCGTCCTCGCCGTAGGGCGTGCCAATCGAGGTGGCAGGGTCGGGGCTAAAAAATAGTTTCACGGTATTCGCCGCTTCGGCGCGTTGCCAGGCAAACTCGCCTTCGAAGTCGAACTGACCGTAGCTGCCCGCGACGCGCGCGCCGAGCGTGTGGATTTGCGAGGTATCGGAGTATTGGTCGACGCCGAAAAAGTCTTCGAGGGTGTCGTTAGCGTAACCGAATAGTCCTACATTGGGCGTATCGAACGGGAAGCCGAGTCGCGAGCCGCGTGCATCGCGTAGAAATAGGTAGTATGCCTCGATGACGATATCTTCGAGCCCGGTATAGCCGCCGTAGAGACCGTAGAAGTCGACATCGCCGTCTTCTTCGATCGGGCTGTTCTCTGCGAGCTTTGTCGCGAAGGCCGTTACCCACCAGGTGTCCTCGGTGTAGGACACGCGCACGCCGTCGAACGAGAGGCCCTGGAAAAACGACGCCGTATCGTTGTTGCCGACAAGCCATTCGCTGCCGAGCATAATTTCTTGGCGGCCGATGCGCACAGAAAGCGGAATGTCAAGGATTTCGTCCAACTCGATGAACGACTGATAGAGCTCGACGTCGTTGCCCGACGCTGCACGGCCATCGACTCCCGTGATGTAGTCGCTGCGGAAGTCTTCGCCGTAGATGTCGTAGCTGTCGAATTCGATGAACGCGCGCACATGGTCGGTGAAATCCGCCTCGACGTTGAGCCGCGTGCGCTGCTCGGTGAAGTACGTGTTGTTGCCGCGGTCCCATCCCAGGATGCTGCCGACGTTGCCGTTCAGCGGCACGCCGGATTCAACCGAGTACGCATTGCGCGCGATGCGCAACGAGCCGCCAACCTTAACATTTTGAAGATCGGCGAAGGCGGTGGCGCAACAGAGCACCACTGTGGCGGAAACGAGGGAATACCTGAGACGAAACATGACGGTCACTCCTCCAGCGGTCAGCCGCGGGAGTATAAGGAATTGCAGTCGTTGCGCACAACCGGACTTGGCGCCGGGAGGGACGCCCGCGTTTCGCCTAGACAAAGAATGGGTTGAAGCGGCGCTCGATGCCGACGGTCGTCGCCGGGCCGTGACCGGAATGGACTTGGTAGTCGTCCGGTAGCGTGAAGAGGTGCTCGCGGATGGCGCTGATTTGTTGGTTGTGGTTTTCTTTGGACGCCGTGCCGCCGACCGATCCGGCGAAGAGGGCGTCGCCACTAAAAATCATGCCGGGGGACGTGCGATCGAAGATGAGGCTCAACGCGATGGGCGTGTGCCCCGGCGTGGAGACGAGCCGGCCCCTCATGCGGCCCACGGCGATTTCGTCGCCATGTTTCACGACGCGATCGGCGGGGTAGCCGCCCGGCGATTTGATCCCGGCGATCACTTTGGCCTCGAAGTAGCGCGCGCATTCGGCGACGCCCGCGACGTGGTCCTCGTGTTCATGCGTCACGAAGATCGTACGCAGATCGAGGCGGCGACTCGTGACGAATTGCTCGATCGCGGGATCGAACGCTCCGGCATCGATCAGCAGGGCTTCTCGCGTTTCGTCGCACGCGATAAGGTGCGCGTTGACTTCGCCGATCGCCATCTCGACCTGAATGAGGAAGTGTTGGAAGATCATCGCTTCACGCCTTCCAGCTTTGCGTGCTCCAGGTTTGCGTTCTCGAAATTCGCCTGGCCGGATGCGCCTGTGAGGTCCGCGCCGGAAAGGTTGGAGCGGCGAAAAATCGTGCGCGTGATGTTCGCGCTCCGAAACGTTGCGCCCTGGAAATCGGCGTTGCCGGGCCGCGCATAGTAGAGGTCGGCGCCGTCGAAATTGGCGCCGTGGCCCTTGGCGCCCACGAGATTCGCTTGTTGAAGGTTCGCCGCGATGAAAGTCGCGCCGGAGACATCCGCGCCGCCCAACACCGCGAAGGATAAAAAGGCTTCGGCGAAATTCGCGCGGCGCAAATCCGCGTTGTCGAGCATCGCGCGATAGAGGCCCGCACGAAACAGGTCGGACCCGCTGAGATTCGCTCCCGTGAGACAGGCTTCCGTGAAATTGGCCTCGCGCAGGTTGCGGCCGGAGAGATCGACGCCGGCGAGATTCGCGCGCGCCAGGTTCCGGATATCGAGCGCGTTCACGTACGCCGGTTTGTCGGCGAGGTGCTCCCAACAAGAATCCGCGCGCGAGAGGGCGGGATGCGCACATTCCTTCGCGGCGCAGGGCGTCGGCTGGTACCAATCGGCCGTCATCAAAACTCGTCCAGTTTCGATAGCTTGGATTCGATCCAATCGCCATACTGCGCGATCTCTTTGATGGAAGCCTTGATTTCCTCCGGCGTTACTTGGTCGGCGAGAAAGCAATTCGTTATCACGAATTCCTCGGTGTCGCCATCCTTCGCGATTGCGAGGGCTCCGTGCGCGATTTTAAGATTCGTGCGGAGCGCCCAGCGAAGGGCGTCGTCCGAAATTTTGCCGCAGCGCGTGTACACACGGACGAGTTTCTCCCCGTCCTGTCGTTCGAACGGCGAGACGAATGTTTCCTGCGTGCGGCCGTTTTTCAATGTGGCCGTCACGACGAACCCGGCGCCCTGGCGTTGAACGGCAAACTGACCGGGCTTCTCGCAGGGTTTTACGAGTTCCTCAATGGAATAAGTCTTCGCGGCGCTCGCGGGCTCGGAGGGCCGGCGCAGACTCTTCAGTTCATCGCGGACTTTGGCCTGTACGTCGAGGTCGGGATCGTTTTCGTGATCGCGCAGCGCGCCGAGCGCGGCCCGCGCGGACTCGCCGAGTTTCTCCGCGGCATCGCGCCGCGTGACCCATCCGCTTTCTTTGTCCTGGAGTTGTTTTACCGCATCGTGGATCATGCGCGCCGCCTCAGCTCACTCTCGGCATTCTAACAAAACCTTTGGAGCGCGATCGGAGGGCGCAGATCAACTGACCTGCTGCGGACCGCATTGCGCGATGAGGTCTTTCAGCGATGGGGGATTGGCGGCTTTGATCTCGATGGATACGCGATCGCGCGGGTCGTCGCGCTTCACGTCAAGCTCGACCTCGCCATCGTAGATGGTCGCTGCGATTTCGCGCACGAGTCCTTCAAGATTCGCGGCAGCTTCCTGTGGCACGCGGAGGCGATCGTTCGCTGCGATGAGCAAGTTTCCGCCATCGAACTTGAGCTTGCCTTCGAGTTCGGGCTCGTTCTGCAATTCCTCGCAGGCCATCAACGCGTATTGGATGCAGAGCCGCAACGTGTCGTGCAGGCCGCCGTCGAGCGGTTGTTTGCGCGCGAAGAGCAGGCCCATGCGGCCGCCCACGTCGTCGATGCTGATGTTGTGCTCGTGCGCGACGAGGATCACGCCGGGGCCGTCATGCATGTGGCTATAGTCCGCTACGTCGATGAGCACGCCCGGGACCGAGTGCTTCTGAATCCAGCGCTGGAGCACGGGGACGAAGTCGAAGCGCGGGATCTCGCGGCCTTGTTTCGCGAATACTTTGACGCTGAATTTGTACAGGCCTTCCATACGTTACTCCGAGCTCGCGGTAATCGGCAGGGTTGCCGTAGTCGTATCCCAAACGAATTCCAC
>JBGTJY010000530.1:0-3412 GCA_041744855.1 Candidatus Hydrogenedentales bacterium | reverse complement strand
TCGGAATGTGGCATGCGCTCGGCCTCGCATTCACGGGCGCCGATCGCGATACGCGCCTGCTCGGCTACGCAGCCGCCGCCGTAGTCGCCGCGTTCCTGGTCGACGGCCTATTCGGATTCCCCGTCCACACCCCCGTCGCAGGCGCGTTCGTGTTCACGCTGCTGGGCATGCTGAGCGGAATGACGCCAAGCGAATCGCGTCCACCCGCAGGTCCCCGTGCGTTCACACGTTTCGCGCTCTCCACAGTAGTATGGGTGGCCGCGATCGCGATCGCCGTCTTCGCGGCGCGCGATTTCATGGCGGAAGTGTTCCAACAGCGTGGCCGCGTCGCGCGCGGACTCGGCTATACCGACGAGTCGACCAAGGCGCTCATCCTCGCCCGCAGACTCGCCCCGTATCACTGGCAGACTCCGTACTTGATGGGCGCCGACGCAATGGCGCGGCAAAATCCCGAGCGCGCGCTAGAATTTTACGCCGATGCGATTCGACTCAATCCCGGTTACGTCTACGCGTACATCGAAGCCGCGCGCGTGCATTTGCATCTCGCCACAACGGAAGCCGCAAGCGAGTCGCTCACCTATGCGCTTGCCTCCGCGGACGAAGCAGCACGGATCAATCCACTGCTTTCCGAGGTGCACGATCTCATCGGGCGCGTCATGATCCTGCAAGCGCAATCGAGCGAGAGCGCTGCGCTATGGGCCGAGGCCGAACAAAAACTTTTTCAAGCGGAATCGTTGGGTCGAACGCCATCCGCGCAACGGTTGCGCCTCATCGCGCAAACGCGCGAAGCGCGAGGCGATCTCGACGGCGCGAGGCGATTCCTTGTCGACGCGCTCGAGGCCGATCCGGATAACGCGCAAACGTGGACACAAACCGCGAACTTTGCCAGCGATTCGAGCGACTATCGCTTGCTGCTCGATGCCGTGGATTGGCGGTTGAATTCGCTCAAGCACGAAGGTACAACCGCCGGTGCGAAATGCGCGGGCCTATATCGCTACAAGGCGGCGGCGCTCGCGGAATCGGGACGCACGTCGGACGAAGTACAGGCCGCGTTCAAGTCGGCGATCGATGCATCGCCGCTGGACCCTATCACCTGGGAATCATTGCTCAATTACGCGCTCGACCATGATCAATTGCCTGTTTTCGAATCCGAAATTCAGCGGATCGCCGCGAATCGCTTGCGACTCAACGAAGAACTACCCTACGCGCTGCAAGCGGCCGCGATTGCCGCCGAAGGCGAATGGGCCGCCGCCATTGCGCAGCTCGATCGCGATTTGCAACGAACATGGCCGATCGCTGAACGTGCAAGCGTCGAGGCCGGCCTGCGCGTCAGCGCGAAATATCTCGATACCTTGGCTGGTCGCGGCGCAATCGGTCAGCCGTCCGATTCGCTCACCATCGGCCAAGCGTATCTCTCCGGAAACGAACCCGATTCCGCAGTGCGCGTCATCGAAGCCGCGCTGCCGTCGCTCGATGCGCCGCAACAAGTCGATGCGTTGCACCGTATCGCCACGGCACACACCCTGAAAGGTGCAACCAAAGCTGCCGTCGAGGCGCTCGAACGCGCGCTGGCCCTCAATCAGGCCCGCCTCGATACACGGCTCGCGCTCGCCGCGGCCTACGCCGCGGATGGTCAATCGTCCCGCTCGGCGCTCGAATACCAATACGTCCTTAGCCTGCTGCCGCCGAACGATCCGTTGCGTGCGCGCATCGCCGATGAAATGAATCGCCTCACGCGGAACTGATCTCGAATGTTACGCGATTTGCCCGCCCGCGCAACGTTTGCTACCGTTCCCCGGTTTGTCCCACTCAGGAGTATCCTTCCCCATGCGCGACGTTCTCATTCTCGGCGCAACCCGCACGCCGATAGGATCCATGGCGGGCGCTTTCGCCGAGACCTCAGCGGTCGAGTTGGGCGTCGCGTCGGCCCGCGCGACGCTCGAACGGACCGGCGCGAAACCGGATCAAATCGAAGAGGCGATCTTCGGCAACGTGTTGCAGGCGGGCCTCGGACAGAATCCGGCGCGCCAAATTGCCATGGGCGCAGGCATACCGAAGAACGTTCCGTCGTTCACGGTCAACAAGGTCTGCGGCTCCGGCTTGAAGGCCATCGAACTCGGTTGGCAAAGCATTCGCCTCGACCGCGCAAACCTGATCCTCGCCGGCGGCACGGAGAACATGAGCCAAGCGCCGTACCTGCTGCCCTCGATGCGCGCGGGCGCGAGACTCGGCGACGCCGCGGCGCTTGACAGCATGGTTCATGACGGACTCACCGACATATTCAATCATTACCACATGGGCATCACGGCCGAGAACGTCGCGGAACAATTTAAGATTTCGCGCGAGGAACAAGACGAATTCGCCGCAAGCAGCCAACAGAAATGCAAGGCCGCGATGGATTCCGGCAAGTTCCACCACGAGATCGTGCCCGTTACGGTCAAGCAGCGCCGCAAGGAAGTCGTCATCAACGCCGACGAATACCCGAAACCGGACACAACCCCCGATGCGCTCGGCGGTTTGCGGACGGCGTTTAAGAAGGACGGCACGGTTACTGCCGGAAACGCGTCCGGCATCAACGACGGCGCGTCGTCCGTGTTGCTCGCGGCGAAGGGCGATCTGCCCGGTAACGTCTCGGCTGAGGGCGGGGTCTACCTACGCGACGTCCGGTCCTGCGGTTGCGACCCCGCGACCATGGGTCTGGGCCCCATCGGCGCCGTGCGCATACTTCTGGCTAAGAATAACTTGAAGGTCGCCGACGTTGATCTCTGGGAGTTGAATGAAGCCTTCGCCGCGCAATCGATCGCGGTCGTGCGCGAACTCGGCATCGACTCGAAGCGGGTCAACGTGAACGGCGGCGCGATTGCACTCGGCCATCCGATTGGGTGCAGTGGCGCACGCATCGTGACGACGCTCGTATACGAAATGAAACGCAGAAACGCCCGCTACGGAATCGCCGCCATGTGCATCGGCGGCGGCCAAGGCATCGGCTGCTTAATTGAGAACAAGTCATGATTAGATTGAAACTCGCGTCATCGAGAGTCGTTCCTTCCTCGATACTCGTTCCTTCCTCGTTACTCGTTCCCTGTTCGAGATTCGTCCCCTCCTCGAGCCTCGTTCCCCCCACGAGACTCGTTCCCGAATTTCCATTCGGGAACGCAAGTGCGCCAAAAGCTCTGCTTGGGTCATTCCGATCGACGCGGTGCGGAACCGAAGTCTCCAAACACGCGCGAAACAGAGTTTCCAGCGCAAGCCCGTTCCCGAATAGAAATTCGGGAACGAGGATGACGAGTCTCGTCTCCTACTCGAGACTCGTTCCCGAATTTCCATTCGGGAACGCAAGTGCGCCAAAAGCTCTGCTTGGGTCATTCCGTTCGACGCGGTGCGGAATCGAAGTCTCCAAACACGCGCGAAA
>JBGTJY010000529.1:0-1774 GCA_041744855.1 Candidatus Hydrogenedentales bacterium | reverse complement strand
AGTTCCTCGATGCGGCTGGGGTGAATCCTTGGTCGAAGATCAAGGCTTTCGCCAAACGCAAACGGCGATCAGCGTTCGGTACATGGTCAACCAACCCCCACGGCTCGCCTACGAAACGCCGGTCCTCGGACCGCCGTGGTGTATTCCTTTCGAGTTTCCACTCTATCAGTGGGTGGTGGCGGCAATCGTCTCAGCGCTGCGCACCCCCTTGGAGCAAACAGCACGGTTTGTGAGTGTGTCGTTTTATTTGCTCACGCTCATTCCCGTAAATGGGATCCTGTCGCAACTGGGATTCAACCGCTCGAAGCGGTCAGTGATTCTGGCACTCATGCTCGTCAGTCCTTTCTACATTTACTGGTCGCGTGCATTTCTGATCGAATCGACGGCGATCTTCTTGAGCGCCGCCTTCCTTTCGTTCGCGATGAAGTTTCTGAATGACGCGTCACTCTGGGTGGGAATCGCTGCCGTTGCCGCCGGTACCTTGGCGGGCCTCGTCAAGGTAACGACGTTCTTGCCTTTTATGTTTGCACTCGGCCCTTACGGAGTTTACCTGGTTGTAAAGCGTAAAAGAGAGCATTCCGGCTTTCGCGGTATGGGACGGCTCACGGCGGCGGGGCTAGCCGTTGCGGTCGTCCCCCTCGTAGGCACGTGGTGGTGGACCGACTTCGCGGACGCCCAAAAAGAGCGTGGCCGGCTTGGGCATTTGATTACTTCACGCAATCTCAAGGAATGGAACTTCGGGACATGGGAACAGCGTCGGGATCTGTCGCAATGGAAGATCGTCGCGTCGCGCTACTCGTCCGTGATCGGTGCCTTGCCATTGGCCGCCTTTTGTGCGCTCGGCCTCTCTTCCTCGACTCGCAGAGGGATCATTGCCGTGTCACTCTTGGCTGCGGCCTGCGGCCCGGTAGTTTTCATGAATCTATACGTTCATCATGAATACTACGCGTATGCGACCGGCCTGTTCTTAATCGTTGCCACCGGCGTATCGTTCATTGCGCTATGGGAACTGAAAAAGTGGGGTAGGATAGCAGCCCCTGTAGGTCTGTTCGTCCTGATCGCCGTAAGTACCTGGCGCTATCACGCCGACTTCTATCCGAGGCAGACGGCACACGCCGTCGGCCCCTGGCTGAACTCCGTGACGACGGAGATCCGCGAACGAACCGGTCCCGAAGATGTCGTTCTGGTCATCGGGAACGATTGGAGCTCGGAGCTCGCGTACTATAGCCAACGCCGCGCCCTCATGATTCCGAATTGGTGTATCACCGATTTTCTGCGCGACCCGCGCGTTTATTTGGATGACTTGCGCGGGTACCGATTGGGTGCCTTTGTCGTATTCGATCCCGCCCATGTGGGCGTGACGGATGACGATGTTCGGCGCGTAACAGCCATAACCGGAATGAATCCGTTCCCGCGCCGTGTCCACGATCACTTGTTCGCCGTCTATAGTCGCCCGGATGCGGCAATGACGCACGAGCGCGTCTGTTCTCCATTTGTCCGTGGCTACGATATGTATGCTGCTGCCCTAAACAGCGCCCCGTAAACATCTGCGGCTACCATTCCTCGATCTCGATCGCGCGGTCGAAGCATGCGATGGCGTGATCCTTAGGCCCAGCAACACAAACCATTTCCTGGCGAAAGACAAAGCTCTCTTGCCCGTGCGCTACATCAATGTGGCGGCGGTCATTTCGGCGGCGGGGGAAGTTGCAGGACGTTCGTGGATCCGGCCATCGACTCGGCGATGTAGCGATTCAGCAGCGCCAGCGCCTCCTGA
>JBGTJY010000528.1:0-1589 GCA_041744855.1 Candidatus Hydrogenedentales bacterium | reverse complement strand
CGCGCTCACCGTCGATCACCAACGGGGGAATTTGCTGGACGGTGAATCCATACGTGGGGCCGAGGCGCACTAGGAGATCGTAGTCGCCCTTCGCGCCCGCGCCGAAGCGGCAGTCGTGGCCCACGATGAGGGCGACCGCGCCGCATCGGTCATGCACGACGCGCTCAATGAAGGCTTTCGGTTCGAGCGCGGCTGCGGCTGCGTCGAATCGGAGAACGAAGACCGCTTCGATGCCGATCGATTCGAAAAGCTCGAGCTTCTTGCGTTCGTCGGTGAGGAGATTCGGCGCGTGGCCGGGCGAAAAAAACTGGCGCGGGTGCGGCCGCATGGTGAGCACGGACGGCGTGCCCTCGATGGCGCCCGCGTGTTCGACGACCCGATCGAGAATCAGGCGATGGCCCAAGTGGATGCCGTCGTAGCTTCCGAGCGTCAACACGACGCGCGGCAGGCCCGGCTCCGCATTGAACACATCGTCGAATACGCGCATTCGGCGGGCTCGGTTTATTCCGTTTCGACGAATACGCGCCGCGGATTGAGCCGCATCTCAGGGCCATTCTCGACTTGCGCCAGCGCGAGCAACTCGCCGTCTGCGGATTTGATCTGCACCCAGCCTTCGCGCACGGGACAATCGCCAGTGAGATCGCGCCGCACGAGCGACGTGCCCGACGCGACGAGATGATCGCGTCCTTCCCGAACCGTCACCTCCGGCAGATCGAGTGCTTCCCCCAGCGGCACGAGATGCTTCAACACGTCGTCCGGGGTTTTGAAAAAATCGACCGGTTGCGCGCCCTCGACCGAGTGTCGCCCGACGTGCGTGCGCCGCAATGAATTGAGCGTGGCGCCGCAGCCGAGCTTGCGGCCCACGTCGTGGCACAGCGCGCGGACATACGTGCCGCTGGTGCACGCCGCGTGAAAACGCGCGAGCGGCGGCTCGTAGGAATGCAACACGAATTCCTCGACATGCACGGGCCGCGCCGGACGCTCGACGACCTCGCCCTTGCGCGCTTTTTTGTAGAGACGTTCGCCGCCTACTTTCACGGCGCTGACCATCGGCGGCTCCTGCATGATATCGCCGACAAACTCGTTGAACGCGGACTGAATCTGAGCCGACGTCAATTCCGGCACGGGATTGTTCTCGAGCACGGCGCCGTCCATGTCGTAGGAATCCGTGACGACGCCGAATCGCATGTCGCCTTCATAGACTTTGTCGAGGCCGGTGAGGTATTCGGACAAACGCGTCGCGGGACCCAGACATAAGATCAACAACCCAGTCGCGGACGGATCGAGCGTACCCGTGTGGCCGATGCGGCGAATGCCAGCCGCCCTGCGGATATGATCGACGACGTCGTGCGACGTAATGCCCGAGGGCTTGTCGATCAGGAGGACGCCCTTCATTTCGGGCTTCATACGTATTTCGGGCTTCATGCGCCGTTCCCATGCACGGAAGCGCGGACGGCGTCGAGGACGTCTTTCATCGCTTTGGTTCGCGGCATTTCCAGCGTCGCGCCGGCCGCGCCGGCATGGCCGCCACCGCCGAACGGTTTCAACACCGCGGCCGAATTGACGCGATCCGTCGAACGCATGCTCAC
>JBGTJY010000527.1:0-8232 GCA_041744855.1 Candidatus Hydrogenedentales bacterium | reverse complement strand
CGAGAAGGCGCTCGAGATCGGGACCCGCGTATCCACCGGATTCGATCGCCTCATGCAAATCGGCCATGAGCTTGGCGGCGTCGAGGTTGGCGGGGTCTTCTTCGCCGAACCGGTGGAGCTTTTGTCCAATGAGAAACGCGAAGTGTTTGACGTGGCGGTGAAAGTCGGCGAGCGGGATTTCGATGTACGCATGGTCCTGTGCGGCGAAGAGTTCACCCTGATCGTCCGGCTCGAGGTCGAAGAGTTTGATCCTCGCGAAATCCGAAACGACGATGTACCGCGGTATTTCATCGCCGCGATTCGCCGACTGCAAATCCTGGATGTACTGAAAGGCCTGGGACGATGCCTTGTCGAGCGGCTGCCCGGCGCTCTTGTGTTCCGCGAGGAGTTTTCCCTTCCAGAATAGATCGATGAAACCGTACGTGTCCTTGAGGGTTTTGACCGGTTCTTCGAACGAGGCGACCGTGCGGCGGCGGATGCCGAACACGTTGAAGAATTCGTTCCAGAACGTCTGCGCTTCGGATTTCTCACGCGTGGCGCCTTCCCATTCACGGGAAAACTGGATGGCGCGGTTTCGGATTTCGTTCCAGGAGAGTTTGGTCATCGGGGGCGCACGATCATGGTCGGCGGTGAAAGTAGCACGGGCGTTCGTCCGGGGACAACGGCATCGGATGCCGCCGCCCACTATGGACGCCAGTCGTCACGAAAGGAATTACGCCGCACCTACTTGAAAACGATTTCAGACCCGCCGGGTGAGAAATGTTAGACTCCCCTCCACCCAATGGCTCGATTCCTGTTCTGGAACATCAATCGTCGGCCGATCGCGCCCCTAATCGCGTCAATCTGCCACTCCGAAGAGATCGACGTTCTTATTCTGGCCGAGTCAGAAATCCCTGATGTCGAGATACTGCTTGCTCTCAATGCGGGACATGCGCAGAAGTTCTCGCTGCCGTTCAATCTTTCGCCGAAACTTAAATTCTACCTTCGATTTCCGCCCGAGGCGTTAAAGCCGATACATGATGAAGAAAACCTTGCGATCCGCTCGCTGCGTTCGCCATTAGCGCCGGAAATCCTTTTGGCAAGCGTCCATCTTCCGAGCAAGATGTGGAAACAAGATGAGGATCAGGCGATGTTCGTTCCGCGAATTGCATCGCAGATCCTGGAAGCCGAAAAATCTTGCGGCCATCGAAGAACGATCGTAGTCGGCGATTTTAATATGGATCCATTCGAGACCGGATTAGTCAATTCGGAGGGATTTCACGCGACGATGGATAGAAAGATCGCGGCTAAAGGTGGAAGGATCGTCCAAGGCGAATTCCGACCGTTCTTATATAATCCCATGTGGAGCCTAATGGGCGACAGATCACTTGGGCCTTCCGGCACTTACTTTCGCGACGCGTCGTTTACTACTGCTTACTTTTGGCACACATTTGACCAAGTCCTGATTCGCCCTGAATTGATCGACGTCTTACCCGAAGGCGGAGTACGCGTGCTAACATCGATAAACGACATATCATTGAAGACCGCAACTTCCGCGCGGCCCGACGTCAGCGTGGCGTCGGATCATTTTCCACTCTTATTTGATCTGAAGATCGAGGAGTTAACATTCGATGCCGTCTGATATCGAAAACCTCTGGGGCGATATCCCCCTCGCTAGAACGATGGAGCGGACGCCGGTCACGATTTTGAAAGAGCAGGCGACGGTACTTGGAGAATCCACTGAAAACGTACTTCAGGGAAGGATCACTCATTCCCCGGTTGGCAGTGAAAAGTTCAAAGTGAATTTGTCAATCGTCGCGCCGACATTGGGCAATTACAGCTATGACGTCGTAAACGTTTCCTATCCGATCGGTTTTTATCCTCTCTTTGTTAGTGCAAGTGGGTTTCCCACCGCAAAGTGTAAGGACGAGACTGAGTTTAAGAACGTCTTGTCCGATATTCTGAAGTCTGCGGAGACCAAATCGGTCATTCAACGGTTACTCAACCACATTTTAACCGAAACAAGTAGCCCTACAAACTGAAATGCAAATTTGTGGATGGCATACCGATCAAGGATTGTCGTGTAGATAGGCACTCAGAATGGCTGAAAAACATAAGCTGAAGTTTACTAACGTCTGGGCTGAGGCTCGCGAGATTATTTGGCGGCATCGGAAGCGGCTTGGGATTGGGCTTGCTTTGATGCTGGTGAATCGTCTTTGCGGGCTGGTGTTGCCGGCGTCGTCAATGTGGATTATCGATGACGTCATTCCGAATCGCGATCTACAGTTGATGACGCTGATCGTGGTCGCGGGCGCCATCGCCACTTTGATTCAGTCGGGTACGTCCTTCGCGCTTTCACAGGTGATGGGGGTCGCGGCGCAGCGGGCGATCATGGATTTACGGAAGAACGTGCAGCAGCACATCATGCGGCTGCCGACTTCTTATTTCGATTCGACGAAATCGGGCGTGCTGATTTCGCGCGTCATGACCGACCCCGAAGGCATCCGCAATTTGGTTGGGACGGGATTGACACAACTCATCGGCGGGATCATCACGGCGAGTATCGCGCTCGCGATCCTTTTCTACCTGAATTGGCAGCTCACTCTTGTGATTATCGTCATCCTCTCCATCTTTGGCGGGGGGATGGCCTACGCGTTTGCGAAGTTGCGGCCCTTGTTTCGCAAGCGCGGCGAGATTTACGCGAACGTGACCGGGCGGTTGACCGAAGCACTCGGCGGCGTGCGCGTCGTGAAGGCGTACACCGCGGAGAAGCGCGAGGACATCGTGTTCGCGGGCGGGATTCACGAGTTGTTCCGCAACGTGGCGAAATCGATCACGGGCGTCTCGGCCATTGGCGCTTTCGCGAACATCATCATCGGCGCGATCGGCGTGCTCGTGATTATCATGGGCGGCAACGCGATCATGGCGGGGACCATGACCGTGGGCGAATTGCTCGCGTACCTGTTGTTCACGGGTCTCGTGGCCGCGCCTCTGGTGAACATGGCCAACGTGGGGACGCAGATCACGGAGGCGTTCGCGGGGCTCGACCGCATTCGCGAGATTCGGCAAATTTCGACGGAAACGCAAGGGAACGAAGACCTCGACGAAGTCACGAATTTGCGCGGCGACATCGAGTTTCAGAACGTGTGGTTCGAGTATGCGAAAGACGTGCCCGTGCTCAAGAATATTTCGTTCGAAGCGCCGGCCGGTACGACGACCGCGCTCGTCGGCTCGAGCGGATCGGGCAAGAGCACGTTGATCGGTCTTGTGATGGCGTTTCACTATCCGAAATCGGGGCGGATTCTCGTCGATGGGCGGGACCTCACTCGGTTGCGCCTGAAAGATTACCGCGCGTTGCTCGGCGTCGTGATGCAGGAGAACTTTCTCTTCGAGGGGACGATCGCGGACAACATCCGCTACTCGAAGCCGCACGCGACGATGGAAGAGGTGATCGAGGTGAGCCGCATCGCGCATTGCGATGAATTCGTGCGGGGATTCGAAAACGGGTACGACACGATCGTCGGCGAGCGCGGCATTAAGCTTTCCGGCGGACAGCGTCAGCGCGTGGCTATCGCGCGCGCGATTCTTGCCGACCCGCGGCTGCTGATTCTCGATGAAGCGACCTCGAGTCTCGATAGCGAAAGCGAGTCGATGATCCAAGACGGCTTGAACGCGTTACGCCGCGGCCGCACGGCGTTTGTAATCGCGCATCGACTCTCGACGATTCAAAGCGCCGACCAAATCCTCGTGCTCGAACACGGAGAGATCGTGGAGCGCGGCACACACGACGACCTGCTCGCGAACGACGGCCGCTACCGGCAACTCTACGACAAGCAGTATCGCTTCGAGATGAATCGCTTCATCAACCCCGGCGAAGAATTCGTCGCACAGACCGAGACGACCGCGTAGAACGTTTTCTGCGTTCTCCTCAATTTCGGATCAGGGATCGACGTTCACCACCACCGTGACGGTTTCGCGGCTTACGAATTCGCCGTCGAAAGTCGTTGCCACGAGAATCATGTCATGCGTATTCATCGAGCCTGGCGCTAAGGTCTCGCGGTCGACCGTGACGAATACCGTTTGCGGTTCATCTTCGGTGACTGCGAGCGGGTCTGTAGCCATGAGCCATTCGGGCGCGATGTCCTCGCGGAACCAAACCAGGCGGCTTTGGCCGGTGTTCGTGACGTCGAAGCTCAGGAATTGCGGCGCCGAGTCTTGCGCGGCGGTGCCGAAATCCAGGGTCTGACTGTCCGGCGGACTGAAGCTCATTGAGACGAGCGTCATCTGCGGCGGCAGGATCGTGCCCGTTACGACAATCGGGAACAGTCCGCCGATCTCGGCGATGCCGGTCTCGTATTGGAAGAAGAGCACGATGTCGTCAATGATGCCGACTTCGGACTTCGAACGATCGAGCCGAACCTGGACCGTGAAAAAATCCTCGGTCGACCGCATGCGGCCAAACGCGGGCGAGATCATGATGTCCGGGTCGGGTTCGCTGCCGCCGAGAATTTCCCAGTCGAGCAAGATATCGGCGGGGGTATACGAGCCGCCGACGTTCTCGACCGTGAACGTTTGCACGGTGGATACCGCGCCGAAATCGAGGATGGTGGGCGTCACTCGCGGCGTCGGGAACGACGGCGCTTTGAACGGCACGTTGTCGATGAGCACGCCGTCGGGATGCGTGAACGGCGGCACCCGGTCGTTGCCGGTGGTCGCGGAAACGTCGAGCAGGCGGAAGGTGAACGGACCGCCGGCTGCGTCGAATTCGAAGCGTAACAGCCGGCCGAACGCGCCGTATTTCATGGTGTTGCCATTCGTATCGAGACGGAACGCGAGCGACTCGAGGCCGGTGTCGGGATCGATGAACGCGCCGCCGATTTGCTCGATGGTCCAGTCGTTCTCGAAGAAGCCGCCTTCGTTGCGTCCAACGCCGCGCACTTCGATCAGCGACGCGTCTACGGAAGCCGGCGCGTTAAGCGCGACGAGAAACTCGAGCTGGCGTATGTCGCGCGGGATGTAGTCCGCGTAGAGATACACGACGGCCGTATCCGTGGCGTCGATGCCGAGCGATTCAATCGCCATCTGGCCGAGATTCACGCCGAGACCGGCGGCATCGGTACCGACGACGTTGCCAACCGGCAGGTCTTGCGTGAATTCGCCGGCGATATCGCCTTGGTCGGGCAACTTGCAGGCGAAGGTTTCATTGCCATCGTTGGGATCGTCGAAGGATGCGGAGACGCGGCCCTCGACCGAATCGAGGACACTCAGCGTGATGTAGCTGAGCACGATCTCCGCGCGCACGTCCTCGCCGATCGAAAGATCGCACGCGTCTGTCGTGTCGGTATGGCACCAGTCGTACATCGTGTAAATGGACGGGGCGCGATCGGGCTCGCTGTCACCGGGTATGGATCCCGTGTCGAGCGCGCGCGTGACGTATACGTGGCCGCCGGTTTCGCTGGCGATCGTGGCGAGCGGTCCCGCGTTGAAATCGTTGCCCCATGCCAAGGCGAGCAAGCGGGCACGAACGTCCTCCAGGAGATTAAACGAATCGGGGATCGACAGCACGCCGGAGGTCAAACGCCCGTCCGTCACCATGATGATCGTGCGCAGGTCGGCGTCGTCGAATGGCGTTGACGGTACTACGGGTCCAGTCGACGGCACCGGGCTATTCTCCGCGGCGAGTTGGAAGCTCGCGTCGGCGAGTGCGTCGGTCAATTCCGTGGCGCCGTGATCGGTAATGTTGATACTGCCGAGCGCGGCGATCAACGCGTCGTGGCCCAGGCCTTCGTTGGGCGTAAAGCCGATCACGGTGCGCGACGGCTCGTTACGATCGTGGAATTCCATGATCGAAATGTTGTGCGATGGCGGCAGCTCGGCCAGCAATTGGCCGATGCATTGCTCGTAGATAAATTGCAGCGGATCGGGCGCGGTTTCGAATCCGTCGAAATCGGGCAACACGGCCGACGGGAAATCTTCGATGAATTGTTCGGTAACCGCGGCGTGGCCCTGCTGCGCCAGCAGCGCGGACTCGAACGCGCTCGCGGAGTAGTCGAGCAGTATGACGAGGTCGTTCGTCAGCAAACTCGAGCTCGTGAGGAATTGGTTCGATTCCGCGATCTCAAGCGGGATGTCGTTTTCCGCGATGAAGAAGTTGTCGACATATTCGTCGAGCGTGTTGTTGGGCAATGGGATCGACTCGAAGCGCAGGTTGCGCATCGTGCTGATGTATCGGACTTGC
The DNA here is from genome assembly GCA_041744855.1 of Candidatus Hydrogenedentales bacterium. Classification (GTDB taxonomy): domain Bacteria; phylum Hydrogenedentota; class Hydrogenedentia; order Hydrogenedentales; genus JBGTJY01. The sequence goes on along the minus strand of JBGTJY010000527.1, from coordinate 2,015 downwards.
GACGGGACGCGCAGGCGCGCCGGCGGCGATTCGAAGAACAACTCCGCCGCCTGCACCGCCACGGCCACCTCGATGGGCGCCGCGATCGAATCGTCGCGGACCTGTATAACTTCGCTGGTATTGCCGTCGTCGTCGATATCGTCCACGTCCTCGCGCACGTTAACCGCGAACACGGTGAGCACGCCGGTGCCGCCGCCTTCGCCGTCGAGGCCGGTGCGGTCAATCGAAACGTTGATGCTTTGATAGTCGGCGTTTAATTCCGGATTGATTACGCCGATGCTGCGTCCGAATTCGGGGAAGGCGAAGAGCCAATTCTTGTTGCTCTCGATCCCGAAATTGAGGACCGTGTCCGGATCGCCGAAGTTGGCGACGAGCATTTCGACGGTCGTCAGCGTGCTTCCGAAATCCAAATCCTCGGGCACGGCGCGAATCGTCACGCGCTTCGGCACGTTCATCTGGATGTCGATTGGCTGTAGCCTGTTGTTGTTGTCGTTCGATTGAACGAAGATGCGGTGGTTATACGGTCCGAACGGGAGCATCTCACGAACGATCGTGACGGTGATTTCGAATGCGCCGTCCTCGGGTATGAGCGCGAGCGGGCCGAGCTCATCAAGGATGAGCCAATCCGGGAATCCGGCGGTATCGATGGACCACGTGAGCGTGCCGGTGCCGACGTTTTGAAGTGCGAACGTGGCTGTTTCTGCGAAGCCAACGGGTACGAACGGGACGTTATCGAGGTCCACGTTCGGCGTGTTATCGAGCGCGCTGCGGCCCGTATCGACTACCAACACCGGATTCTCGGCCACTTGCATGAGAATCTGAACGGGGACATCGCCCGCATTCGACTCGACGGAAAATTCGAATTCGTAGTCGCCCGGCTCTTGGCCGAGTCGATTGACCGAAATGAGGATGCCTTGCGTGTCCTGACCCGACACGCTGCCGCTGGTACGCGTGAAGAGCGGCGTTCCGCCTTCATCGCGCAACCAATCGGGCACGGAGGCGGTGTCGACGCTCCACGTGACGGTGCCGGTGCCTTGATTGAAGATGGCGATCTGTTTCTCGACGAAATTCGTGGAGAAGTTCAAAATCTGCGGGACGACTTGCAGGGTCGGCGGCAATACTTCGACGCTAATCGTTACGACCGCGTCGCCCGCGTTCGACGTTACTGTGATGGTGCCTTCTTCGGTTCCGGCGGACAACGTTTCGCGATCCACCGAGAACTCGATGATTTCGTTATCGGTCGTGAGCGATCCGCTGGTTGGTTCGTCGTCGTCCAACGTAATCCACGGTACGTCAACGGTCAACGACCAATCGAGCGAACCGGTACCGGTGTTGCGAATCTGGATGAAGTCTTCGATTTCGGTCGCGCCGAGATCGATCTCGAGTGGCGACACGGTCAATTCCGGCATCGGCTCAGGAACAATCAACGTGACGAGCACAGTCGACGTACCCGCGCTCGCGCCGCTGCCGTCGTCGGACGTGATGGTCAGCGTATGCTCGAACGTCCCGGGATCGAGCGTCGTCGCGTTCGCCTGGACCGTGATGCGATCGGTTTCCGCGGCGACGGTATCCGTCATCGCGCTGACGCTCAGCCAGACGGGAAAGTCGTCCTCGATGGTCCACGTGATCGAGCCGCTGCCGAGATTTCGGATGGCGACATTGCCGCTCGCGAGCGTTGTGGTTTCGACTTCGACTGCGGGGGGCGATACGGACAACTGGGGCGCGGTGGCTTCGACGCGCATGATCACTGCGACTGTCGCGCTGCCCGCGTCCGACGTGACCGCGATCTCGCCCGTGTATTCGCCGGGATCGAGGCCAACCCGACTGACACGCGCGGAGACGTTCGCCGTCTGTTGGCTGTTGCTCAGCGTGCCTTCGGTCGGCGCTTCGAGGGTTAGGAACCCGCCGATGGGATCGGTGATTTCGGCTTCCCAATTGATCGCTTCCGTGCCGCCATTGCGGATGGTGAAAGTCTGTAGATCGAAGATCGCGCCGAAATCGAGTTCAAGCGGTTC
>JBGTJY010000526.1:0-3996 GCA_041744855.1 Candidatus Hydrogenedentales bacterium | reverse complement strand
GGCCATCGGCGAAGCAATGGAGAATATTTGCCACCAGGACATCGTCAATTGGTTCGACTCGTGCGGCTACACTTTAATTTAAAATGCTCTAGTCTGGCGCGCGGACGCGAACGACTGGAATCGGGAATCGCAATTTGGACGATTACGATTACGATGACGATGACGATGACGATGACGATGACGATGACGATGACGATGACGAACGGAGTGAGACTGAGAAGGTTGACCGGGCGGGGGGACTAGCGCTGGGCTTGGTAGACGTAGACTCTGTTGCCGCCGGCGCGTTTTGCGTCGTACATCATCGAGTCGGTGAACTGGATGAAGTTTCGGAGCGACTGTTCGTCGCTGTAGGACATGAGGCCAATGCTGAGCGTGAGCAGGTCGAAGCGCTTGGCTTCGAATACCGTGCGGACGCGCTCGGCAATGATGCGGGCCTGGCTTTCCGGGGCTTCGGGTAGGATGACAGTGAACTCGTCGCCGCCATAGCGGAACGCAAGGTCGACGTGTTCGCGGGTGCATTCGCGGAGTACGTCGCCGACGGCCTGCAACACACGGTCGCCTTCGAGGTGACCGTGGGCGTCGTTGTAAGTTTTGAAGTGATCGATATCGACCAACAGCAGCGAGAGCGGACGGCCCTGACGTCTGCCGCGTTCGATTTCCGCTTCCAGGCGTTCATAGAAATAGCGCTGATTGAAAAGACCCGTGAGACTGTCGCGGATCGTCAGGTCCTTGAGCTCGAGTTCGAGGCGCTTCTGTTCCGTGATGTCCTTACAGATCGCGAGCGTGGAATGTCCAATGCTATCCGGTGACGGGACAATCGAGAACGAAATGCAGACCGGTATCGGCGCGGTGGAGCGGTGGATGAGTTCGGTCTCGTAATTCTGCAACGGGTTGTCGGGCCGCAACACGCGGCGGACGTATCGCGCCTCCTCGACGCCGCCCGAATAGAGCTGCCAGATGTGGTTCCCGAGCAGGTCCGTTTCCGAATAGCCGAGCATGCGCAACGCGCCCCGGTTGGCGAAGGTGATTCGTTCGTCGGGGCCGATCGTCATGATCGCGTCGACGGTGCTGTCAATGAGGCTTTCGAGATATTCCTTGGTGGTGCGGAGCGCACGGTTGGCGTGTTCGAGATCGGCCGTAGCTTCGCGAATTTGCGCTTCGAGTTCGCGCTGGTGGCGTTCGTTTTCGAGTATGAGGTGGCGTTTTTCGAGCGCGCGGCCCACGCACATGGAGAGCTCGTGGAGATTGAAGGGCTTGAGGATGTAGTCGTCCGCGCCGGCGCGTAACGCCTCGATGGCCTTGGTGATATCGGTGAGCGCCGTGATGACGATGATGGCGATGTGCGGATCGACGGACTTGGCGCGGCGGACGACTTCGATGCCGTCCATGTCGTTCATCATCAGGTCGGTAACGACGAGGCTGACGGGGTTTTTCTGAACGTGTCGTATCGCGTCGTGCGGCGAGAGCGACGTGGCGCAGCAGTAACCCTCAGCGCCGAGATGAATCTCGAGTGCTTCGAGAATAGCCGGTTCATCGTCCAGGAGCAGGATCATGTCCCGCTCGCTGGGCGCGGCCAGAGGCTCGTGATCCGAAGTCCCCCGCTCGGATAGCGCGGCAAGTTTGGTGTAGGCCACTTGTTTGTGTCGTGCCGACTAGTCTTTACGCTGCCGGTTCTATTTCGTTCCCGTCACTACAGCCACTTCATCACTGCGATCATGACCACGATGGAACCGAATCCTATGGCCATCTGCGTCTTAGTGGGGCCTTCGAGGTCTTTGCCGTCGCCGTCGGCGAGAGCGCCGCTGACGCCAGTGCGGGTCGCGACTTTCTTGTCGGAGCCCTTCGCGGACTTTGTATCCTTGGCGCCCTGTTGCGCGTGCGCCAGGTCGGTGAAAACCATGGTGGCGAAGCAGGCAATAACGATCAGTGCGACGACAGCCCAAATCCGATTGTTATTCATGGCACGCTCTCCTCATGGGATCAAACATTCTTCCGCGGGAGCAATCGGCCAATGCAACGGGACACATTTTAGCCCCGCCCGATCCACCCGTTAACCCTAAGTAATTGTAACTTGAGGCGGGGGGTTGCGCAAACGCGCGCGGAGACTTGGGGTAAGTTGGTTTAGGGAAACGGGTTATCAAGGCAAGAAACGATTGCTCGCACAGAGACGAGGGGCGGGTGTGAGATTTGGTGTCGGGATTGGATCAGGGAGACCGCTTATAGGGGTGTTGGCTTGTGTTGGGATTTCGCGAGGGCGTAGGAAATTCGGCTCACCATGAAAAGCAAAGTAATCACGAGGAGGAGGGAATTTGAAACGACGAGCACGGGATAGGCGAATACCCCTCCCCCATTCGGTAGTGAATCGTGTATAGCTTGGATTCCGCTGAATATCAGCGCATTCGCAGCCCAATAGACGTGGGAGACCACTTTCTTTTGCCTGATCGCGATGCCCAGGCAACTGACGCTGATTAACTGGAAACCAAGACTGAGTATTGACCAGAAGCGAGCGAGAGCTGGTTGTCCCGCTTCCCATTCCGTCCAATGAGCAATCGGATAGTCCAACCCTCGCCAGAGGCAAAGTACGATGACTCCAGCCACGGCTGCGCATTCGGGCCATCGGCGAAGGATGCGGCGAAGCCGTTGTCCGGAGGGCGATCCGGATTTACCGTCAATCGTCGCCGTGTCGGCGGTCATTTTGTTCGCTCGATGATGAGTTCGCGGAGTTTGTCCAGCGGCAACGCTTCGACTTTGTGACCGTCGTAGCCTTGCATTGTTGTGGCCATGGTGAGGGAGTTATAGATCGCTTCTTCCGTGGCTTCTACTGTGGCGAGGAATAATGGGCTCATGGCTTCGTTGTCCAAGACTTCCGCTGTCCGCGTTGCTGGCGAATCGTGGGGAATCAGGTTTTTTGTCGAGAAGGCGATGACGGAGTCGCCGGAGCCGTTGCTGATGAAGGAGCCGGTGCGGGCTAGGCCGAGGGGCGCGCGGCGGGCGAGACGTTCGAGGTTGCGGGCGTCTAGCGGGGCGTCGGTGGCGATGACGATCATGACGGAGCCGTCGCCGGAGTCGTTTGGCGCGGACGTGCCGTTGGGTTCCAGGACGCTGCGGAAACTGTACTGTCCGAGCGCTTCGCCGACGCGGATGCCATCGATGGTGAGGATGCCGCCGAAATTCGATTGGACGAGCACGCCGACGGTGTATCCGCCGAGCGCGGGCGGGAGTTTGCGCGACGACGTGCCGATGCCGCCTTTCCAGCCGGAGCAGACCGTGCCCGTGCCCGCGCCGACGCTGCCTTCTTCGACGGGGCCGCCTTGTGCGGATTCGATCGCGTTGACGACGTCCCGCGCGGTGACGTGCTGTCCGCGAATATCGTTGAGGTAGCCGTCGTTCGTTTCGCCGACGACGGCGTTCACCGAGCGCACCTCTTCGTTGCCGGGTTGTTGGAGGGTCCACGCCGCGACGGCGGCGACGGCCATGCCGACATTGAGCGTGTTGGTGAGGACGATAGGGGTTTCGATGTTGCCGAGTTCCTGCACTTGCAGGAAGCCGGCGGCCTTGCCGAATGCATTCGCGACGTGAACCGCCGCTGGGACCTTTTGTTGGAAGACGTTGCCCGGGTGCGGGACGATCGCCGTAACGCCCGTGCGGATATTATCGCCGCGCACGATCGTCGTGTGGCCGACGCGAACGCCGTCGACGTCGGTGATGGCGTTGAGCGGGCCGGGGGTGAGGACGCCAGGGCTGATCCCGAGATCGCGGATGCGAGGACGCGATGATTCTTCGTTTTGCGAATGCGCGTTTATCATCAAGACGATTGCGAGAAGTATTACCGCGATCTGCACGATTGACGCCCAGGATGGGTTGGAGTGAGTCCGCATCATAACAGGAACGAGGCCAGACACTTGTAGCGCTGCTTTTCAAGCGGCGCGAGGTCATCGTCGTCAACTTCAGCAAATGGCGCGTCTTAAAAAGCAGCGCTACAAACGACAGCGTGCA
>JBGTJY010000525.1:0-5051 GCA_041744855.1 Candidatus Hydrogenedentales bacterium | reverse complement strand
CTACAACCCCGGCTGGCACCTCGCGCTCGACCTCGAAAACATGCTCGACGTATCCGAGAGCGTCACGAAATCCGCGTTGCGTCGCACCGAAAGCCGCGGCGGCCACACGCGCGAAGATTTTCCCGACACCGACGAAGCCCGCTGGGGCAAGGTGAACATCGTGATTCGCAAAACTTCCGACGGCGAGATCGACCTGCGCGAAGAACCGCTCGAACAACCGCCCGCGGAATTGAAACGCTACATCGACGGAAAATTCGACGAGGAGGCGAAAGCGGTATGAACGAAATGGCCACCAGCACCGCCGCCGGCGCAAAAACCGTCAAGCTAAAAATTCAACGCGGCACCGCCACCGACAACCAACTCGTCGAATACGCCGTCACGCGCGAACCCGGCATGGTCGTGCTCGACGCCATTCACGCCGTCCAGCAACAGGACGCGCCCGACCTCGCCGTCCGCTGGAATTGCAAAGCCGGCAAATGCGGCTCCTGCGGCGGCGAAGTCAACGGCAAGCCGCGCCTCATGTGCATGGACCGCCTCGACAACTATCCCGCCGACGAGCCGATCACCGTCCGGCCGATGAAAGCCTTTCCGGTAGTCAAAGACGTCGTGACGGACGTCTCGTGGAACTACGAGATGAACAAAAAAATCCCCGCCTTCGCGCCCGATCCGAAACGAGAAATGAAGTTCAGCCAACTTGAAGCGGACCGCGTACAAGAATTTCGCAAGTGCATCGAGTGCTTCCTCTGTCAAAACGTGTGCCACGTCCTACGCGATCACGACAAGAAAACGGGCAAAGGCCAGCTCTTCGCAGGCCCCCGCTTCATGGTCCGCGTCGCCGGCCTCGAAATGCACCCCCTCGACACCGCCGACCGCACCGCCCTCCTCAAAGAAGACCTCGGCATAGGCTTCTGCAACATTACCAAATGCTGCACCGAAGTCTGCCCCGAATCCATCCACATCACCGACAACGCGATCATCCCGCTAAAAGAACGCGTAGTCGATCGCTACTACGACCCGCTGATGTGGATCTGGCGCAAACTCTCGGGGAAGAAGTAGTTTCGCCACCGAAAAGCCGACCCGCTCTCAAGGTAGTTCTCGTGGTCGCTCTCAGCTTTTTCTTCGTGCCCTTCGTGCACTTCGTGGTGAATCCGCATTGTGGTGTAGGCTTCCAGCCTGCATCTCTCCCGACATCGAGCGATGCAAACTCAACTGAGCACCGAAGCATCAATCCCCCTCATGCTGCAATTTCGAACGCACCAAATGCGCCTCAAATGAACTGTGGCAGCTCTTGACGGTGACCGACGTCATGCCCGATCACCGCCTCGGCGGACTCAACGCATTCAACTCACGCCACACCTCGTTCAATCGCTCGACCTGATCCCGAAGAATCTGCACAAGCATCAGCGTAAACACGATCGTCCCCGCCGTAACGAGCGCCTTCACAAGGACCGACCACTTTGGGTTCATCCACACGAGCGGCAGAGCCAATGGCCCAACCAACGCGATCCCAATCAGCGCCGCGCTCCACGAGTGATACCACTTCCCACCAGTGCCTTCACCCCCGCCTGGGCTCGGGCTCCGAGCCGTCTTTGCGCCCCCACGCCCCCACGGCCGCCCATCAAGAAATTCGCCGCAATACCGGCACTTGATCGCCGCGTCCTGAATTTCCTCCGCGCAAAAAGGGCATCGCCGCATAGCGGGCAATTATATACCCCAAGCTCCGGCGACGAACGCACGCCCCCAACCCCGCACCTCATTCCTGCAAAAAGGTCCTTCGAAAAAGTCGATAAGGCGGTTCCTGGTCGCGCTGCTTTTTAAGCGGCGCGACGTATCGTCGGCCACATGAACGAATCGCGCCGCTTACAAAGCAGCGCTACAAATGAATACGCCTTAGCGGCAGAAGTCCCATGACTTTTCAGGAAGGCCCCAGAAGCCGGAATTCCTCTACTCCGTTCATCACTCAGATAATTTCCATCACTCCTATCCGACCAACGCCCGCCCCGCGAGGCTCGCAGCTACCCGATTGAAAGCTCCCCCCGCAAAAACTCGACGGTCCGCGCCAACCCATCCTCAATCGAAACCTTCGGCTCCCACCCAAGCACCTGGCGCGCCTTCGCAATATCCGGCTGGCGCTGCTTCGGGTCGTCGGCGAAAAGCAGCGGCCGCGTCTCGATCGCGCTGCGGCTGCCCGTGATGGCGACGATGCGTTCCGCGAGCTGACGCACCGTCTGCTCGATCGGATTGCCGACATTCACCGGCGTCGTCTCGTCCGACATCATCAACCGGTACAGCCCGTCAACCGTATCGGTCACAAAACAAAAACTCCGCGTCTGGTTTCCATCGCCGTACAGCGTGACCGGATCGCCGCGCAACGCCTGCGACACGAAATTCGTCACCACCCGCCCATCGCCGGGACTCATCCGCGGCCCGTAGGTATTGAAAATGCGCGCGATACGGGTCTCGAGATTGTATTCGCGGCGATAGGCCATCGTCAGCGCTTCCGCGTAGCGTTTCGCTTCGTCGTACACGCTGCGATCGCCAATCGGGTTCACGTTGCCCCAATACGTCTCCTGCTGCGGATGATGCTCCGCGGGCGGATCGCCGTACACTTCGGACGTGCTCGCCAACAAAAAGCGCGCGCCCTTCTCCCGCGCCAGCTCAAGCAAGTTGTGCGTCGCGTATGACCCCGCTTTCATCGTCTCGAATGGAATGCGCTTGAAATCCGGCGGGCTCGCGGGCGACGCGAGGTGATACAAGTAGTCGATCGGATCTTCGAACGTGAACCACTCCGTGACGTCTTGATCGACCAATTCGAACGCAGCGTGCTCGCGCAGATGCGCCACATTCTTGCTGCGCCCCGTCACGAAATTGTCGACGGCAGTGACGCGATGCCCCTCGTCCAAAAGGCGTTCACACAAATGGGAGCCAACGAAACCCGAACCCCCGCACACGACTGAAATCTTCACGAGACCTCCAACGATGGGAAACGGCGCGCATTATGCTTTTCGCCACGCAACGCGCACAAGATCCCGTCAGCTTCTCGCCACACCTTCTCGTGCTCGTGCTTCGTAATCGTAATCGAAGGAACGGCTTACTCTATATTTTCGCTCTTTTAGTAAGATGGCTGAGCCTTCATTACAACTCGTTCTCGCGCGTCATCAACAGTATGCTACGATTCCGCGCTGGCAACGGGAACACCGCATGAAAATCACGGTCATCGGAACAGGCTATGTCGGTCTCGTGGCTGGCACGGGCTTCGCCGAAAACGGTCATCACGTCACTTGTGTGGACAGCGACGAGGACCTGATTGCGCGGCTCAACGAAAAGAAAATGCCGATCTACGAGCCCGGCCTCGAGGAACTGTTCCTCCGCAACATCGAAGACGAGCGCCTCAAATTCACGACCAACATCGACGAGGCCCTCGCGGATTGCCTACTCGTGTTCATCTGCGTCGGCACGCCGGAAGGAAAGGACGGCAAGACCGACATCTCGCAGGTCTACACGACCGCCGAGCAAATCGCCGCCTCACTCACCGGCTACCGCATCGTCGCGATCAAAAGCACGGTGCCGATCGGTACCGCCGACGCCGTCGAAAAATTGATCAAGGAACGCACGACGCATCCATTCGACGTCGTCTCGAATCCCGAATTCTTCAAGCAAGGCGCCGCGGTGGATGACTTCATGCGCCCCGACCGCATCGTCGTCGGCTGCACCGACGTGCGCGTGCTCGAGATCATGAAAGAGCTCTACTCGCCGTTCCTGCGCACGGGCCGGCCTTTCCTGTCCATGAGCCGCCGCAGCGCCGAGCTCGCGAAGTATGCCGTGAACGCGATGCTCGCCGTGCGCATCTCCACCATCAACGAACTCGCGGGCATCTCCGAAGCCTACGACGCCGACATCAACGACGTGCGCCAGGCCATGATGGCCGACAGCCGCATCGGCTCCGCGTATTTGTTTCCCGGCCTGGGCTTCGGCAGCACGAAAGACGTCTCGACCCTCGCCACGCTCGCGAAAGAAAAGCGGGTCGAAATCCCCGTGATCGAAGGCGCAATGGCCGCGAACCTGCACCAGCCCGATCGCTTTTTGCAACGCGTGATGACGCATTTCGGCGGCAATCTCGCGAAAAAACGCCTAGCCATCTGGGGCGCCAGCTTCAAACCGCGAACCGACGACGTACGCGGCGCGCCCTCGCTCGCGATCATCCATGCACTCCAAAACTCCGGCGCGGAGTTGCACGTCTTCGATCCCGTAGCTGGACCCAAGCTCGCGGACTACGTGGGCGAAGGCGTCACCATCGCGCAGAAAATGTATACCGCCACGCAAGATGCCGACGGCCTCATCATCGTCACGGAATGGCGCGAGTTTCACAACCCCGATTTCGATCTGCTCGCCGAGTCCATGCGCGAAAAAGTCATCTTCGACAGCCGAAATCTGTACGACCCAAAATTGATGAAATCCCGCGGATTCCGCTACTACAGCCTCGGCCGGCCCGCCGTCTAAAGCTGTGCGCGAATCGTGAACCCCCGCGGACGCCACGGCCGAAACTTCGCGTGGCTCTTCGGCTCCGAAATCGCCCAGCGCGTTCTCTCCGTCGCGCTCTTCCTCTACCTGAACTACCGCCTCTCGGTCGAACAAAACGGCTGGTACGGCCTCTTCGCGGCCATTTTTCCCCTGCTCGCCGTCGTCGCGAATTTCGGCCTGTCCGATGTAGTCACCCGCGAAGTCGCGCAACGTCCCGAGCATGCCCACGATCTCGTCCGCCGAAGTTTCATCGTTCAGGCAATCGCCTTCCCCTTCCTGCTCCTGGTCGTCTATGTCAGTTCACGCCTCCTCGACGTCCCCCCCGTCATCCCAAGCATGATGACCATCGGCTGCGGCGCCGCGCTGTTCGTCGCGATGTCCCGCGTCAACTTCGCAGTGCTCGGCGCCCACCACAATTTCCTGCCCGTAAGCTCCGTCGCGATCGTCGTGCGCGCCGCCATCGTCGTCAGTTCCATCGCCATGCTCGAGCTGGGCTACGGCGTCCGCGCGATGGTCGCCGTGATCGTCCC
>JBGTJY010000524.1:0-2699 GCA_041744855.1 Candidatus Hydrogenedentales bacterium | reverse complement strand
GTTTCGAACGTTCCCATGACAATCTCGGACCAGTCGTGGCTGTCGATGCTCCAGTTGCGATTGTCGCCCAGGACGAATACCTGGCCGTCGGGGACGACGTATGTGCGCGGAAGCGAGTACGTGATGGGTTCGGGGAGGTACGGCTCGGAGACGTAGGCGCCGTTCACGAAGAGCGCGCCGCCGCGCACGTCGACGGTATCCCCAGCCAGCGCGACGATGCGCTTAACCAAGTATTCGCCGCCGGCCTTCGGATCTTTAAGCACGACGATATCGCCGCGGCGATACGTGTCCGAAGCGAGCGCTACCAGATATTCCTTGGGCACGATGGTGGGCGCCATCGACTTCGAGGGCACGAGGAAGAACCGCATATCGCGCGCGGCGATAAGGTAGATAAACACGGCCGCAAACACGATGATCGACGAGTACCAGACGAATCGGCCTCGGGTTATCGGTTGTGCTCGATATGTTTGTTGTGATCCCACTGCGACATCCTCATGCGGGCGGTAAGGTCGTGGCCGGCCGCACTTCTTCGAGGAGACGTTTCGCGACGTCGCTGTCCGGGCGCAACGCTAAGGCGCGATCGAGCGCGGCCGCGGACTTTTCATTTTGCTTCGCCCGTTTCCACGTGCGGGCTTCGTTGAGTAACGAGTAGAAGCGCTCGTCATCGGTTCGCGCAAGCGCCCAGGCGCGTTGCCACGCTTCGGATGCCTCTTTCCAATCCGCTTCGACGCCGAAGTTTTCCGCGGCGAAGAAATTAACCGCGTAGTCCTGCACGATCTGAAAATCGTCCGGCGCGTATTTCGCCGCGTCCCGCGACATGCGCATCGCTTCCTTGTATAGCTTGTCTTTCTTGAGATCGAATTGCTGCTCGAGCCGCGGGAAAAAGTTCAGATAGAGTTGCGCGCCGTTGAACAGGATGTCCGGGTTTTTCGGATCGAGCTTGAGCGCCGTGCCGAGATGCCGCAATCCCCGATCGATGGACCCGTTGTGGACGTAGTGCAGCGCGAGGTTGTTGTGCGGCAAGGCGTATTCGTCGTCCATGCGCGACGCCAACAGCCACAGTTGCAGTCCGCCGTTGGGATCTCCGAGGCGATCGTAGAGGAGTTCACCGTAGTAATTGTTCGCTTGCGCGTTGTTCGGGTAATAACTGAGCACAAATTTCCAGCCCTGCTGCAAGAGCTGCAACCGGCGCTGGGTATCTTGAATCTTGCCGGCGGCAAGCGGTTCCTCCTTGGCATCCGCCAGCCCTTGGGCAAGCTCGCGGTCCCAGTCGAGCAATGCCTGTTGTTGCCGGTCGAAACGCCGCATCGCATCGACCAGTTGGGCTTCGTCCCCGGCGAGTGTTACCAAATGTGCCAATTCGCTGGGTAGTGGCCCGTTTGCCGACGCAGCGTTGCCCGCTTGCGCGAAGACGGTGAGTGCAAATGCAAAAAGAGTTGTGGTCACGTTGAGCACCCCGAGTGACTGGTTTACCGTAAACTGCTCCCGATGGATAGTGATTAATTCGAAACCCATGTTCCGGTTCCGCGTTGATGCTAACAAAACGCCTCGCAAGAGTAATTCCTGTCGTCACGGGACGGCTTGGTGGCCCGGGCGCGGGTGGGTGGAAACCCGCCGCTACCGTGGTGTTTCTCGCCACCACGCGTAGGAATTCAAATGGTGGACCACCTCGAATCCCAGGCGCTCGTATAGATGGATGGCCGGATTGTCGCAACTAACCCCGAGCGCAATCTTGCGAAGGCCGGTCCGCGTAAAGTGCCGCGCGGCCGCCGCGATGAGCTGCGCGCCCAGCCCCTGATTTTGGCATTCCGGACGCACCGCGACGTGCAACACGAAACCCACATCCGGCGCGACCCGGCAACACAGTATGATCGCGTCGGGCGATTTCGGTGTGCCGGAATACAGCGAATAGTCGCGATCCGTCGCGCCATACCCCCCACTCAGCGCCGTTTTGACGAACGACATGGCGCGCGATTCCGTCAACACTTCGGGGTGAAGTACGCGGCTTGGATGGCCCTCGTATGCGCGCATGAGGGTTGCCGCAACCGCTTCGCGCTGCCGATGCGTGATGGCAGCAATCTCGGGTTGCATCGCCGGGGCTGAACGAATCAGCGGCAGGTCCGCGCGCATAACCGCCCGGCGCCGCTCGATGAACCCCAGTCGAGCGAACACGGGCGATTCGTCGATGTCACAGAATGGAACGCATTCGGACAGGATTGCGTCCACGCCGTCGTGTCGAAACGACGCGACGGCATCTTCGATCAGCGCGTGGTCCGCCCCTTGACCGGCGTAATCCCGGAGCACGTGGTGATGGTTAATCCGGCCGATCGAGTCATGGATCGTCGAGAGGGTCATTGCCGCCGCGCGGGCGCCGTCGAACGCGACCGTTGCCCGCAGGATCTCGGCATTGATTGCGGTCTGGAGATGCTCCCGAACGGTTGATCGGTACTCTGCTTCGGCCGCTGGCCCATATAAGGTACGAAGCCCGATTGCGTTCTCTGAAATAAACTCGTCGAAGTTGGGCGGCAGGGCGGCTATGTCCCTAATTTGAAAGAGTTTAGGATTAGGCATCAGTAGGAGTTTGCGTGAAAATGGTCACTGCTGGCTAGGTTCCCCCTGGGGAGTATAACGGAAAAAGGGGCGGAACAATCGGAACCGGTGGGTAAATATGGGGTTTCTTTGGCTACTTAATAGTTAGC
>JBGTJY010000523.1:0-5076 GCA_041744855.1 Candidatus Hydrogenedentales bacterium | reverse complement strand
TCGAGCCCGTACTGCTTTTTGGCGACGACTTTGTTGTCCGTAAACATCACAAAGATGCGCACGTCGTCGCCGCTCGCTTTTCCCTTCTTGTTTTTCCAGGCATACACTTCGAAGTTCCGGCCCATGCGGCCGTACAACGTTCCGAAGACATCCTTCAACGCCATCGCCTCTTCGATCGTCATGTTCGTCTTGATGCCGGGCCGCCCCAACAGCCGCTCGATGTCCTCGAACGACGACGAAATTTGGATCTGATCGTACAGAGCGGCGGTGATCGGCGGACCGTAGTTCCCTTTCAACTGACCGATCAACGGCAAAGAAAGGAGCGCCAGAAGAGCGATACCGCCGATGAGTGCGTGTTTCGGTTTCATGGGGAGACGAAGTGCCGCTTGCCGAGGAAGATTGGTGCGATGATAACACAAGCGCCTAGGGCACGATGCGCGGATACTCCTCAATGGCGAGGCCCTCGTCGCTAAACGCCGTTGGCCGCTCGCCCGCAGTCGTTGCGCCATTGGAGCCGATCCGGAGCACATCGTCCACAATTTCGTAGATGAAATAACTGACCACCCCATGGAATCCGAGACAGGGAAACGCGAAATCGAGCTGCTTGGGGTCAGTCGTGGAGTCAACGAGAATGTTGCCCATCGCGTCCTCGAATCCCGTCTCGGCCACGACGGCCATCGAATTCGAAAACGTGAAGTGGAAATCCTCGTCGCCCCACGAACCTTCCAACTCCGTGGATATCTCTTCGCCGCCGAGGTCGACCTGTTCGCAAAGCGACGCGCTAAGCTCGTAGTCGCCGCAAGCGCCCTCGAATCCAGCCACCCGCACGAAGACTTCTTCCCCTGCCGCGAGTGTCAGCACAACCTCGGATTGACGCAGGTCCGGGCCGCAAAAGTCCTCGTTCATCGCAAGTACGCTCGCCGACAAGACCTCGCCATCGCAGGACTCCGCCTGCAGGATATGCAGCGTCGTATCGAAGTCGCTCCCGCAAAGGCTAAACGTGAAATCGCCATCCTGCGCCGCCGTGAAAGCAAACCAGACGTCTCTACCGTCATCAAATTCGCCGCCGATGAAATCCGTGTCGGCGCCGCCGTTCGTCCCGGTAATCGGCTCATCCAGCGTCAAAATTTCCGCATTCACGCACGTGTCATTCAACGGCGGAATTGCATCGTCGCACTCGCCTTCGCCCTCACCCTCACCCTCACCCTCACCCTCTCCCTCACCTTCTCCCTCACCTTCTCCCTCACCTTCTCCGGTTCCGGGAACGGTGTACGTAACCTCGAACCTAAGCGTCCCCACCGAGGAAACAACCGTGACAAGCGTCATGTAGTCGCCGGGTTCCTGAATGGCAGCGTTGTTCTCATCGACGCGAAGCGCAAGCGTGGCCGATCCAGTACCGCTCTCGGGCTCGATCAGAAGCCAATCGTCACCCGCCGAAGCAGTCCAAGTGGATTCCTCGGAAGCGAAGATGAGTTCGGCGTTCGCTTCGAGTTCCTCGGGGCCAAGCATGATCCCGCCATCGGGAAGCGCAATCTCGAATGGCGCGCACGCTCCCAGCGCAACAACCGAAAGCAACAACAGTCCACACAAACGAGAGTCCATGGCATGCGGAACGTAACAGGTCAACGCCGCGAAATCAATCGCGTCGTTGTGGCCCCGCGTCGGATCGACTAACTCTCGGTCCGGACGAGCTCTTCCGAAGTGAGCCCGTAGAGTGGGGGAGTCTTCACGCCGAGCAATCCCAGGCAGGTGTAAATTTGTCCGCGATGATGAATCTCGTGCTCGCACATCGCGCGCAACCATTTCCACACCGTGATCGGCGTACCCGCGGGCGTCGCGCACTTCCCATCCAACTGCTCGCGCGTCAGGCTTCCGAAAATCGCCATCGACTCGCCGTGTAGCCGATCCATGAACTCGGTGACGCCGGAGAATCCCTCGGCCAAGTCGCGTCCACATCCCGCATAACGATGCGGCCGCCCCTGAATGGTCTCGGCGTACATATAACGCTCAATCGCCGCGAGATGCCGCACAATGTCGCCCAGCGACCAAGGCTTTAACAAAGGATTCAATTGTCCGGTACCCGGCGACCACTCGATGCTCTCCGGCGGAATCGCGGCAACGACGCGCTTCGTCCGCTCGCGCAGCTTGCCATAGTAATTCAGGAATTCGTCAAGGTCGACAATTTGCACGGCGCAATACTCTCACAGGAGATCGCTAAGGGAAGGCAATCTTAATCCGCGATTTCTGACCGCGCTACCCTGAAGCCCAAGCTCTCCATTGCAACGTGGGGGGCGACGCGATTGCGGTCCGCCGTACGAGCTTGCTTCGAATTATTGAGCCAGGATCCGCTCCGAAACACCCGGTGGGTACCAGTAGCTGGACCAGTCGGATTGTCCGTTGGGCTTGACGCGTAGTAGGCAGGGTCGTACCAGTCGTTGCACCATTCCTTCACGTTGCCGCTCATATCGTAACAGCCCACGGGGCTAACGCTGTTTACTGTTCCGTTCGTCCCATCGTAATACCCGACAGGCGATGTCATGGGCAACGTCCCCAGTCCTAGCGGGTCACAGTAGACTTTGGCATGCAGGATATTCGCGCTCGAGCAATTGATCATGTTCGTTCCATTGGCGAATCGAAGCTGAACGGACCCCGTCCACCCTGCAGCCCGTTCCCATTCTGCCTCTGTCGGCAATCGATAGCCATTCAGATCGAGGTCGCACGTCCAAGTGGTCGTATTGTACGTAGGTTGCAGGCCCTCGATTTCGCTCAACCAATTGCAGTACATCGCAGCGCCGAACCACGTCACTTCGATTACGCCATGGTCTGCCAGCGATACGCCATTATGCGATTCGACCAGAAACTCGGAACCGTCATAGGCGATAAAGCACGAGCCTGAATCGAGGTCGATGAGCTCCTTGCCGAAAGCCCGTGCCGTGCGTTGAGTCAAACTGCTGAATCGGTTGTTCGCCTTCGCCCAGTTCAACATGTCCACATACTCTTGCGTCGTCACTTCGTACACGCCGATGTTGTAGTCGAATATCGTAACCGCGTGAACCGGCTGTTCGTCCGCAGTCCCTACATTAAACGGGTCGCCCATCATAAACGTCGTGGCTGGGACGTAGACCATGTCTGGGCTGGCGATCTTCGCGCCCCGAGCGGATCGCCTTTCGCCCTCAGGGCAGCCCGCTAGTGCGACCCCAATTGAAATGAGTACGAGTCGCAAGCCAAATGCAGGCGTCCGAGCAGACATAGTCGTAGCACTCCCACTGAGTAAAAAACTACCGCAGCCACTAAATATAAATTATTTAACGGGACAAAGTTGACGAACTGTATCAAAAATCGTAGTTTCGCGCAAGCTTTTAGCGTAAGGAAAGCATGTCAAGGGTAAAAACGTTACGGAGACTTGCAGCGGCGCCCCGCTGCCGAAGGCTATCGGGCGACCCGGAACCCCTTATCGTCATGCCCTTTCGCCGGCGCGAACTTGTTCCGTTCAGCCGTCCGCGCGTTGCGTGTCTTCGCGAGCCACGAACCGCCCCGAATGACGCGCTCCGTGCCCACAGTAGCGCCCCGCGGATTATTGGCCGGACTCGATGCGTAGTACGCCGGGTCGTACCAATCGTTGCACCATTCCCAGACGTTTCCAGCCATGTCGTAAAGACCGGCGGGACTCACGCTATGGACCGTCCCGTTCAGACCGTTGTAGAAACCCACGGGCGCGGACAGCGGGATCAGGGTCAGATTGAACGGATTGCAAAATTCGCTCTGTTTCACGTTCGCGCTGGTGCAATTCACCGTGTTGCGGCCATTGGCATAGCGGAATTGCGCCGAACCCGTCCATCCTGCCGCATACTCCCATTCGGCCTCAGTCGGCAATCGATAGCCGGTCGCGGAAAACTGGCAGTTCCAGTTCGACGTGTCATACGACGGCTCGAGCCCGACAATTTCGCTGAGCCAATTGCAATACAACGCGGCCCCATACCACGACACTTGCGTCACCGGATGATCCGCCATCGAGAACCCGTCGAGCGTTTCAACAATGAACTGAGAACCGGTGTACGTGATTCTGCAAGAAGTCGCACCCAGGAAAATGAGCGGTTGGCCAAATGCCTGCGCTTGCTTCACGTTGAGCTTGCTGTAGCGATTGTTCGCCAGTGCCCAGTTCAACACATCGGCGAATTGCTGATTCGTGATTTCGTATACGCCGATTTCGAAATCGGACAAGTTCACCGCATGCAGCGGCTTCTCATCGATCGTTCCGGCGTTGTACGCGTCACCCATCGTGAATGTGCCGCCTTCGACCAAAATCGTTTCCGGCGGCACGAAGCCGCCGATGGATTTTTGTTCGCGGGGACAGCCAACGACCCCTGCGGCGAGTGCGATGATTAGTCCACACTGCAGAAAAGAAACACCGCGACCAGACATGGTTCGAGTTCTCCCATTGCCTACAACCACTCAGAACTCTTCGAACACGTGGAACTCTTGCGCCAAGCAAGTGAAAAGTAGTCTAACAAATTCCTCAGTTTATGTCAATTGTTTCTCGCCGATGGGCGATCGCCCCACTCCGTTCGTGCGCGACAAGTCCATGCGCCCTCTGTAGCGGCGGGTTTCCACCCGGCGCCGCGACTTGGTAATCAAAAGACTACTTCCATAACACGAAGGGGCCGAACCCCATCGAGGTCCGGCCCCAAACCCGTTAACTCGCAAACATTAAATATCGAAGTACAAATGGAATTCGTGCGGATGCGGCCGAAGCTGCAACGGCAGCACTTCCGATTCGCGCTTGTAGCTGATCCAGCGTTCGATCACGTCTTGCGTAAATACATCGCCCTTCAGCAGGAACGCGTGATCCTTCTCCAACGCGTCGAGCGCCTCCGCGAGCGAACCGGGCACCTGCGGCACCTTCGCCTTTTCTTCCGGCGGCAGATCGTACAGGTCCTTGTCCAACGGCTTGCCCGGGTCGATTTTATTTTGGATACCATCGAGCCCGGCCATCAGCAGCGCGGCAAACGCCAGGTAACAGTTGCACGAAGGATCCGGCACGCGAAACTCGATGCGCTTTGCCTTCGGGTTCGCCGA
>JBGTJY010000522.1:0-1815 GCA_041744855.1 Candidatus Hydrogenedentales bacterium | reverse complement strand
GGGCGCACATCCCACCAGATTTCGCGGATCGTATTGATAAAGCCGGTGTCAATCATGTGGTTGACGAGCCACACGTACTCGCTCCAGTTGCGCATGACGGTCGGCAAGCCGGCGGTGGGTAGGCCTTCCATGACCTTGCAGCGGTGCGATTGCAAACCGGTTCGGCGGCCTTCCCAAAACGGGCTCGAGACGCTGAGCGCCAATAGCGTGGGTAAATGGCGCATGATGCGTTCGCAGATCATGATCGCCTTGTCGCCCGAGTCGACGCCCACATGGACGTGCAGACCGAAAGTTACGAGGCGGCGGGCCATTTCCTGCAGCAGATTGACGAGCTGCAAATAGCGATCGTCCGGCGTGATCCGTTGTTCCTCCCAAGTGGAAAAGGGATGGGTGGCGCCCCACCACAGTCGCAAGCCGAGTGCATCGCAGGCCGACTCGACGATCGCCAGCTTGCCACGGAGGTCGCGCTCGGCGTCGCCGATTGTTTGGCAGACGTCGGTGTTGATCTCAATCACGCACTGCATCAGCTCGGGCTTGAAATTGCTTGCTGCTTCGTCCTGGTGGCCGTCGGCGGTGAGGCGAGCGTTAACGAGGCCATAGGCGCTTGATAGGGCCATGGTCTTGGCGTCGACGAGGCCCAACTCGAGCTCGATGCCTACCGTAGGGCGGTCGTTGCGGCGGAAGTCGATTTTGGCCATGGGTAGTCTCGTCCGTTGTCCCTTGTCAGTGATCCGTGGTTCGTTGCATGAAAACCGAAAACGGGCGACCGAAAACGGGCGACCGACAACGGACTTAATCCTCTCTTGCTGCTTCCACAATGCTGCGGGCGAGGATTTTCGCGCCCACCGTCAGGCAGCGTTCGTCGACGTCAAATGTGGGAGTGTGCAGGCCGGGCCACGGCATGCGTTCGCCGGCTACGCCGAGACGAAACATGCTACCTGGCACATGCTCCAAGTAGGCGGCGAAATCCTCGCTGCCCATGCTGGGGCGGGGCATTGTCGTCACTTGTTGGGCGCCGAGCAAATCGGTCGCCATATCGCTGATTAATTGCGTCAACCGCGGGTCGTTGTTGACGGATGGCGTGCCCCGCTCGAAACAGACGTCGAGCCGCGTGCCGGTTACCTCCCCAATGCCGTGGGCCAGCGTGCAGATGTGGGCGATCGTTTTCTCTCGCACGTGGCGGTCGAGCGTGCGGACGGTCCCTTCGAGCACGACCTGCTCTGGAATTACGTTCGCATTTTGCCCCCCATGGATTTGACCGAACGACACCACAACCGCGTCCTGGCTATCGGTCGCGCGGGGGACGAACTGATAAAGCGTGCTGATCAGCTGGGCGGCGGCGGCGATCGGGTCGTTCGATTCGTGGGGTCGGGCAGCGTGGCCCCCGCGGCCTGCGACCGTAATTCGCATCGCATCGCAATTGGCGGTAAACACGCCCGGGCGAACTCCGATCGTGCCGGCCCGCCGCGTCGGGTCGACGTGCAGCGAAAGGATGGCGTCGACGCCTTCAAGGGCCCCGGCTGCGATCATACGAAGCGCGCCGTTGCCCGTCTCCTCGGCCGGCTGAAAAATGCCGCGCCAGCGGACGGGCCAGGGAAGCTGCCCCCCTTGTTCGAGCCGGTCGAGGGCGGCGATTGCGCCGAAGACGGTCGCGGAGTGGGCATCGTGACCGCAGGCGTGCATCACCTCAGGCACCGTGCTGCGATAGGAAACTTGTTTCTGGTCCTGGATCCGTAGTGCGTCGACGTCGGCACGGAGGGCGATCCGCCGTGGCGCGTGCTGGCCGCGACTCTCGACCACGACGCCGCAGCCTTC
>JBGTJY010000521.1:0-6792 GCA_041744855.1 Candidatus Hydrogenedentales bacterium | reverse complement strand
TCGCAATCACCACGTCGAGCTTCTCGCTCGAAATGATCTGCTCGATATCCGCGGCCGCCGCCCGCACGGCAAGCATCGTCCCGCGGTCGCCATCGCCACGCGCCATCAACCGCCCTCGCTCGACTGACAGTACCAAGAAATCGTGCCGCGAAATTCGTCCAGCGGCGCACAACGCCGTCAATTCGCCGTAGCTGTGACCCGCGGTACACTCCGGAGCGATGCCAAACCGTCTCAAAATCTGCGACGCCGCTAGGCTCACCGCGCCAATCGCCGGCTGCGCAACATCGGTGGCCTTTAACGCCTCCGTTTGCGCCGCGCGCGTTGGGTCGTCAAACGCGGGGTGCGGGTAGATCAGGTCGCTCAGCGGCGCGGCGCAATGCTCATTCACTTCGCGCAACACGCCGAGGAATTCCGGAAACGTGCACGCCAAATCGCGCAACATCCCTGCGTACTGCGCGCCCTGTCCCGGAAATACCAACGCGAGCTTGCCCGCGGGCGCGCCGGTCCCGAGATACGCATGCTTAGGAAGCGAAGGCGCATCGCTGCGCAATGCCTGCGCAAGTTGCGCGGCAATCGCGCTCAACGACTCCCCATCGCGCCGTATTACGACGACCAAACGTTCCGCGTCATCCGAACGAAATCCCGCGCGCGACTTCGACGCGTAATCGCGCACCGCGGCCCAGTCGATTTCCCTCGGAACATCGGATAATTTCGCGGCGAGCGTCGCGCGATCCGCCGCGCTCCACGCCACGATCTGCGTGTTCCCGTCCCAATCCGGCCGCACCTTCTCCGCCGCTACTTCCTCGAGCACGCAATGAAAATTGCTCCCGCCGAATCCGAACGAACTGACCGCCGCACGCCGAGGCATGTCTCCCCGCCCTACCCACGGCCGCTTAACCGTGTTCACATAGAAAGGCGTCGTCCCGGGTGTCACGGCATCTTGCGGCTGCACAATCTTGATCGTCGGCGGGAGCACCTTCGCGTGCAACGCCAGCGCCGCCTTGATGAGGCCGGCCGCGCCCGCCGCCGCCTTCGTGTGACCAATCTGCGATTTCACCGATCCCAACGCGCACCACGCACCCTCGCGTCCAGTCGCGCGATAAACCTCCTTCAACGCCGACACCTCGACCGCGTCGCCGCGTTTAGTTCCGGTGCCGTGCGCTTCCACGAGCTCGATCGTGTCGGGCGAGACATCCGCATTCGCGTACGCGTCCAGCAGCGCCCGCTGTTGGCCTCCCGCGTTCGGCGCATAAATCGCCTCGCCCTTGCCGTCGCTCGAGGAGCCAATGCCTTTGATCACGGCGTAAACGCGATCGCCGTCCCGCTTCGCATCCTCGAGCCGTTTCAATACTACGATGCCCAAGCCCTCGCCGAGCGTCGTGCCGTCCCCTTCGTGGTCGAACGGCCGCGCATGGCCCGAGGGCGATAGCGCCGGCGTCTTGCTGAAACACATGTACATGAAAATGTCGTTGAAGGTATCAACGCCGCCCGTGATTGCCATGTCCGCTTTGCCGGACGACAATTCGAGCGACGCGAGATGCAACGCGCTCAGCGAACTCGCGCACGCGGCATCCACCACGCAATTCGATCCGCCGGTGTCGAGGTGCTTCGACACGCGCCCCGCGACCACATTGCCCAACAATCCCGGGAACGAATTCTCCTGCCAGTCGACGTACGAATCCGCAATGCGCCGCACCGCGTCGTCCGCAGTCTCCGCATCGACGCCCGCCTCGATCATCGCCTTGCGCCACACGGGATGGCCCAGCCGCGCGCCGAGGGGAATGACCAGTTCCAGCGCGCCTGTCACGCCGAGAATCACGCTAACCCGGCTCCGATCGAATTGCCGCGAGGTCCCGTAGCCCGCGTCTTCTATGGCCGCATCGGCCACGGCCATTGCAAGCAACTGCGCCGTGTCGGTCGCCTCGATCGCGTTCGGCGGAATTCCATACTTCATCGGGTCGAACGCGAACGGCGATAGGAACCCGCCCGCCTTCCCGTAGGTGTGGTCCGGCCGTTTCTGATCGTTGTCGAAATAGTCCTCAGGCCGCCAATGCGTGCTCGGCACGGACGTGATCGCATCGACGCCGTTTTGGATGTTGGCCCAATACGCCTCGAGCCCGTCGGCCTTCGGGAAAAGGCAACTCATCCCGACGATCGCCAGCGGCGTCTGCGGTTGTTTCACGGGAGATTTCAATCGATCGACTCCGGGCTGAACTCGTCTCGCCAAGTCTCGCTACGCGCTCTCGCGCATCAATTCGCGTTCTTGGTCGCTATGGTCGCGCGCAACGGGCCGAACCTCCGCGACCGCACTGGGAAACTCGACGCCCTGCGCCCGCAAGACGTTGATTCGATGCAAAACCGCCGCGCCGTCCAAAATCTCCCGCGCAACGACTGGCGCGCTCCGGTTCTCCGCGCTTTCGAGATACGTTCCGCGTACCCACTCGTTGAACGCGCCCATCGCCGGACCACACCAAACCTGATAATCCATCTTGCGGTCCGCGATGCCCGCATTCGCCCAGTTGGACGACTGGCCCAAATACCACCGGAACACCAGCGCCATCTTGTGGCGCGCATCTTTGTTGGCCCGCTCGATTTGCCGCGGATCGCGCTCACGAAAGAACAGTTCAGTCTGCCGCCAAATTTCCTCGAGCGGCGCGCGAAAAACGGTTTTCTCTAGTTTCTCGCGTTCCGCGCCCGGAATCTCATCCATCGAGGCGCAGCGCCGGTACAGTTCATACAATTTCGCGGCGCGCATCGGGAACATCGTCCCGCGTTTCAACACCTGCACCTGCACGCCCATCTCGAACATATCGGCCGCGGGCGCCATCGCGCTGTCGGCCTGTTCCGCCTCGGCCAACATGTGCCGCACCAAATCCGAAGTTCCGGATTCCACGCACGCCTGATTCACGGAGCCCGTGACGATATACGCCGCTCCCATCGCGAACGCGGCGGCCGCGGACAGGGGCGTCGATATCCCTCCGCCCAACCCAACGCGCAGCGGCGCGGCATAACCGAATTCCGCCTGCATGCGATCGCGTAGCGCGAGCATCGTAGGCAGCAATGCGACCGCCGGCCGGTTGTCCGTGTGTCCGCCGGAATCCGCTTCGGCCGTCACATCCTGCGCGAGCGGAATCTCCTCCGCCATGCGCGCTTGGTCCTCGGTCAACTCACCCGCCGAGACCAACTGACGCACCATGTCTTCCGGCGGCGGCGACATGAAGCGCGTCGCCACCTCGACGCGGGACACCTTCGCAATTACGCGATTGGGCGCGATCACGTTGCCCGCGCGGTCGAGATGAATTCCATGCAAACGGTACCGCACGATCGGCAGCGTCAGCCGCAAAAACGCGGAGGCTTCGACGAGGCGAATGCCCTCGCGCAAATACAACTCAACAATCGCCGATTCGACATGCGGCTCGTTCGGCGAGTGAATAAGGTTAAATCCGTACGGTTCGCCGTTGGTCAATCGGCGCTTCAGCTCTCCCACAGCCGCGGTCACGCGTTCGACGGACAGGCCAGCCGATCCAAAAAACGAGAGATGTCCCGCACGCGCCATCGCCTCGACCAAGTCCACCGACGCGATGCCATTGGCCATCGCGCCCGCAACATACGCGTAGCGCACGCCATGGTCCGTCTTGAAATCCTCGCTCCCCAGGTGACCAGGCGTGCACTGACCAGCGTAGGCGATCAGCGGCAGGCCATCCGCGACGGACGCATCGTGCAGTCGAGCCGTCCCCTCCGTCGCAACGCCAGTTCCATCAGGGCCGGCCACCACGAACAACGGCGCGTCCACTCGGCGTATCGCCGCGCGAACGTCATCGGCGGAAATCGCGATGCAACCCGGATCGCCGATCCACGCGCCTAACGGATTTCGCGGCACAACTCGAATGTCATCGAGACAGGGATTCAATACAATTCCTTGACGACGTAAGAACGCAGTCCCGGCCGCTTCCGGAACACCGCCCCGAGCTAGCTCAGCTCATGCTTGCGTAGCTCAATTGATACTTGCGCAGCGACACTTCACAGGTCGAAGCATTTTAGCGTTTATCCACAATCCGTGCAATAATTTACGCAGTTTTCGACTCCAATCGGTTGTCTGAACTCCAATCCTCTGTTAAGATTTCGGTTGGGGGACTCGGGGAAAGACAATTCCTTCGATTTGCGCACGCTCGCACGTTTTAAATCGATTGGTTTCAGCCCAAATCGGTCCCAATCCACGATACAACCCATGATCCGTCCTTAACACGAAATGGCATTGAGCAAGGTCCTGTGGATCAACGAAGAGCCACGCATGGTCGGCGGCGCGGAACGCTACATCGCGGATACCGTTCGTGGATTGCGCGAACGCGGCATCCGCTCGTCGCTACTTCATGCCGGCGACCCGGCCGGTTTGGCGGATGAATTCGCAGAACTCTTCGAAGAATCACAGCGCATCGACGACTTCGATCGCCAAGTGAAAGCGTTGAATCCCGACATCGTTTATCTCCACCGTTTCGCGGGCACCGCCATCCTCGGCCAACTCGCCAAATCGGGCGTATCCGCGGCCCGTTTTTTTCACGACTACCACACCTTCTGCCTGCGCAAACACAAGTTCACGGGCGTCCGCCACCACACCTGCACGAAACCCATCGGGTTTCGCTGCTACCCGTGCATGGGTTTCGTCAGTCGCGCCGACAATTCCGTCGGCCTGTCGTTCCACCGCGTAGGCGAGTTGCGCCGCGAACACCGCGCCCACAATTTCCTCGACGCGTACATCGCCGGTTCGAAGTCCATGGCCGAACACATCGCGGATCACGGATTTGACCGCGGCAAGATTCACACGATTCCGCTCTACGCGCGGCCGCCCGTCGAAACGCCGCCCGTGCAACGCGAGAAAGACCTGCTGGTTTTCGCAGCACAATTGCTCCGTGGAAAAGGACTCGATCACCTGCTCGCCGCGCTCGCCATGACGCGCCTGCGGCCTCGCCTTATCGTCGTCGGCGGAGGAAAACAAGAGTCCATGTTCCGTGCCCAGTGTCACGAGCTCGGCTTGGACGATCGCGTCGAATGGGCCGGCCTCCTGCCGAACCGAGAAATCGCCACCTACTATCAGCGGGCCACGGCCGTCGTTGTTCCAAGCCGCCAACTCGAGACCTTCGCGCTCGTCGGACCCGAAGCCATGAGCTACGGCGCGCCCGTCATCGCGTTCTACGCGGGCGGTATCGAAGAGTGGCTCGAAGATGGCGTGACGGGTCTCGCCGTGCCGCCCAACAATCGTCGCGCCTTCGCAGAATCGATCGATCGGCTCGTCGGAGAACCGGATCTCGCGGCACGACTAGGCCGTGCTGGCAAAGCCGCCTACGAATCCAAGTTCCGGCCCGAACACCACGTCACTCGCTTAATCGAAGTATTTGAACAAATTACCGCGGGAGGGACGCGCTCTGACGTTCGCCAGGACGCCGCGTCCATCGCGACATGACGCCAGACTGGGGCCGACTAACCCTGCGTGGATCCGAGGCTGTAGAACAGCGCGTTCGTCTTCTACTCGAAGACGTCCGCGAAGCGTCGAAATCGCTTGATCGCCGCGCATATCGCGCGCTCCTGCTCATCGGCGGATACGGCCGCGGCGAGGGCGGCGTCATCGTCGAGAACGGCGAAGAAAAGCCGCACAACAATCTCGACTTTCTGCTGATCGCCGAGTCGCCCAACGCGAACGAAAACCAATGCCTCCGCGCCGATTTTAATCAGAAAGTCCAAGCCCTCGCGCGCAAACACGGCATCGATATAGATTTCAGCGTGACCAACGTCGCCAAGCTCAAACACTCGCCGCGCCTCGTCATCTGGACGGATATGCGCTTCGGCCACAAGACCATCGCTGGCGACCCGGATTTCGCGCCCAATCTCTCCCGCTATGAACTCGATCGCATCGAGCCGTGGGATGTCCGGAATCTGCTCGTCAATCGCGCCACGTTGCTCGTCGTCAATCAGCACATCCTCGCGTCGGGACGTTTCGGCGAAGACATCCGCCCGCTGATCACCAAGCTCGTCATGAAAGCCGTGATCGGATACGGCGACGCATTGCTGTTCTTTCGCGGCCGATACCATTGGAGTTACGCCGAGAAGCAACGTCGCATGCGGGAACTCGAGGGCGCCGATCCCGCGTTCCGCGCGATGTACGAGGCCGCCGCGGACTTCCGCTTTACGCCCAAATATGAGGCGTACACGTCGCGCGATCCCGTCGAATGGATGCAAGAACTGCGCGCGCAACTCGAGCCCGTTCACCTCGAATGCGAACGTGCCCGATTGGGCGACCCGAAACTCGAATGGTCCAACTATCCGGAAGCCGCGTTCGCACACGCGCTTCGTACCGACTTCTTCTCGCCGCGCGCGAGTGCGAAAAAAATTCTCAACGCGTTGCGCACACGCTCGGTTCCCACCGAACTCTCCCCCCTCTCCCAAGTGGGATATCGTTGCGCAGGAACCCGCGGCGTCTCCCCGATCCTCTTTCCGATCGTCGCGTACCACCTCGAAGATGAACGCTTGCGGGAAATCGCTCGGACAGCATTCGGCGCAAGGTCAATTCAACTCGACGAACTCCGCCGCACCTACCTCGCCAACTGGGGCGTCGTCGGCGACGACAATTTCGGCAAGACCCTAAGCACCTGGAACATCTCGCTCGAACCGGCCGATGCACGGGCATGAAAACCAATCCCGCCATGCTGAGCGGAGCCGACCCGTCATGCTGAGCGCAGCGAAGCATTTCATTAGCCCAAAGACTCCGGAATGACCAGATTCTTCGCTGCGCTCAGAATG
>JBGTJY010000520.1:0-2634 GCA_041744855.1 Candidatus Hydrogenedentales bacterium | reverse complement strand
TGGAGGCATAAAACGACTATCGGCGACGCTCTCGAGCAGTTTCGACCAGACATTGTACACGTCACGGGCGCGAACGATGTAAGCCAGCTCGGCTTTTTCTTCGCCCATTTCCGGCGAATACCTGCGGTCGCATCGTGGCACACGAACACGCACGAATATGCCGCGCGCCGCTTGGTCAGTCTGATGCCTCCGAAGTTTCCCAAGAAACTCAAACACATTCTCAGCCATAAACTTGAACGTTCATCTTTGCACGGGTTGATGAAGCTAAATTCCCTTGCGGGGATGCAGCTTGTGCCGAATGAGGAATTGATCGAGACGATTCGGATGGCGACTGGACGACCGACGTTCTTGATGTCACGAGGCGTCGACACTGAATCGTTCGCTCCGGACAAGCGCTGTCGCGACGCGAATGACGACACTTTCGTTCTAGGCTACGTAGGGCGCTTACGACCGGAAAAGAACGTGCGCTTTCTCGCACAGATCGAGCGCGATCTTCGAAAGAGAGGCATCGAGAATTACAGATTTCTAATCGTCGGCGAAGGTGGCGAAGGAGAATGGCTGAAGCGGAATCTCGCCCGAGCCGAATTGACCGGGGTGCTGCAGGGCGAGCGACTATCGTGGGCCTACGCCAGTATGGATCTGTTCGTCTTTCCGTCGCGGACGGACGCTTTCGGTAACGTCGTTTTGGAGGCGATGGCTTCGGGGGTGCCGAGCGTTGTGATGCCGGAGGGCGGTCCGAAATTCTTGATCGAAGACGGTGTCAGCGGTTATGTCGCACGCAACGATTCGGATTTCATTCGGCTCGTCGTGGATATAGCGGGTGCAGGAACAACCGCGCCGGAAATGCGCGAGGCAGCCCGGGCGGCAGCCTGCAAACGTTCGTGGCCATCGATCTTCGATGGGATATACCGGGACTATCGTTTCGGCGTGACGCTCAAAAAAGCCCTGCCAGTCGAAACGAAGATGGCCTTGTCCGCCAGAACCCCTTGAATCATGCCGCCTTGACGCGGACGACCTCAACCGAACATCCAGCGTCTTTCGCTACGCCGGCCGACACGCTGCCCATGAAGAATCTGTTCAAAGTACCGCGAATGTCGCGGGTGCCGAGGAAGATACAGTCGGCGTGAAGTTCTTTGGCTTCGGCAAGTAGTTCCTCGCGGGCGTCGCCCACAGTGATCGAGGCGAGAAGCTTTAATCCGCTCGACGCCAATCTTTCCTGCACGGCAGTATGGCAATCCTGCGCATCAATGATCTCCTTGAAGGGTCGCTTGGCGAGTTCGCTAAATGCATCGGTCACCGTTACGATTCGCAAAACGCTGCCTTTCGGCCAGTTACGAGCGGCAATCGTTTCGATGATCGCATCCGCCGTGTCCATGTCGTCAATGCCGGCTACCATCCGACGCGGCGCGTCCTTTTCGACGGCCGACGCTCCGCGGGCGACGCGCACCGAACAACCGGCTTCGAGAAAGACCTTCTGCGACACGCTACCGAGAAGCAACCGTCCGATGGCCGAGCGGTTCTGCGAACCGACGATAATCAGATCCGCGTGCCATGCCGCCGCTTTGCTAATGATCGCCGCTGCCGCGTCGCCCTGCATCGCTTCGGTTTCGACCAGCCATTCTGGAAAGCCACTTCTGATTCGATCGGCTGCTTCGGTGGCGGTTTCTGTCGTATCGCGCAAGGTCAGCGCGGCCTGCGTTTGAAGCTGCGCCATCGTGGCCGATGCTCGCCGCGATAGCATTGCCGACTGCCGAATCTCCACGTTCGACGGGGGCATCCAAATCTCGCCCGCAGTTACGACCACAATTTCAGTTTCGCGCGGTAAACCTGCTCTTTTCAGTTCCCCCAAAGCCGCTTCGGCGCTCGGCGAGCGGTCATAGCCGATCACAACTCTCATATTCTTAGCCTCCTTGTCTACTGATCGTGTGGCCTGCGGTGATCATCGCGAGGATCAGACGCGGCACCTCCGATGTAATTAATTCTAGACGCGGAAGGCCCTGCCGGAATCGGCGAAAATACGTATGGAGATTAAGTGTTAATACCGACGATTACCGGCAGAGCGATCAGCAATAATAAATTGTATGGAGCACGACGATAGTCGTAGGAGCATGCCGAACGGGCATTGAGATAGATCAAATCCGGAACCGACAGAAATGAGAAACAGTTATATTCGCTTCACCCTTAAAACTCTCCCCGCTTTTCTTATCGTCGCGGTAGCGATGGTCGCCTTGGTACTCCTTGCGGTCCCGCAATCGTCGTCTGAAAAGGTGGACGTTCTTGCGGCGGCCACGATGGTACCCATTGTTCAACCCACGTCCGCTTCCGAGACCGTGGCGGGTGCGGAGTTTCTCGGATACCGACATAAGGGCGTGCTGCGTGGCGAGAGATTGCCAAACGGAGTACGGGATCTGGGCGGCGGTTTGCTGACCAGCGATGATTATGGCGTCACACGTTTTTCCGCTGGCGATAAGTATATGCTCTGGCTCGAGAAAATTCTCGAGGTCGACGCTGACGGCGTTCCGACTTGGGAAGTTAAGGATGTGCTGGTTTTCGAAAAGCTGAAAAGGAATCAGATGTTTATGATTTCCTACAGTTCGCCGTGCACCGACGGCGGCGCGGAGAATCTCGATTTGA
>JBGTJY010000519.1:0-5689 GCA_041744855.1 Candidatus Hydrogenedentales bacterium | reverse complement strand
GGACGACCTCGACGATGCCGCGCAGAAGATCGTCGAGGCGGTCAAAGTGGCGGCATGAGCCGCATTCATAATGCCCGCCTTACGGGCGAAAGAGGAATGGCCGGCGGCAAATGTCCATCCTGATCGACAGCAACACGAAGGTCATCGTGCAGGGGATTACGGGGCGCGACGGGTCGTTTCACACGCAGCAGATGATCGCGTATGGCACGAAGATCGTCGGTGGCGTGACCCCGGGCAAGGGCGGGCAAACGATTTTCGATAAGCCGGTATTCAACACGGTTGCGGAGGCGGTAGACGCGACGGGCGCGGATGTCTCGATCATGTACGTTCCGGCGGCATTCGCGAAGAGCGCGATGCTCGACGCGGCGAATTCGGAGATCAAGTTGCTCGTTGCGATCACGGAAGGCATTCCGACCCTTGATGCGTTGGAGGCATTCGAGGCGCTCTCGGCGAAAGGCATTCGGTTGATTGGTCCGAATTGTCCGGGACTGATCTCGCCGGGACAGTGCAAGATCGGGATTATGCCGGGCGATATCCACAAGCCGGGCAAGATCGGCGTGATTTCGCGCAGCGGGACGTTGACGTACGAGATTGTGAATGAGTTGTCGAATGCTGGTCTCGGCGAGACGACGTGCATCGGTATCGGCGGCGATCCGGTGATTGGATCGCGGTTTTTGGATTTGTTGCCGTTGTTCGAGAAAGACCCCGAGACGAAGGCGGTGGTGATCGTCGGTGAGATCGGTGGGCAAGACGAAGTGCTTGCCGCGGAGTATTTCAAGAAGCACATGACGAAGCCGCTCGTGGGTTTTCTTGCGGGGAAGACCGCGCCGAAAGGGAAGCGCATGGGTCACGCGGGGGCGATTGTGGGCGGCGAGGACGACACCGCGGCCGCGAAGAAGGTGAAGCTCGAGGCGGCGGGGATTCCTGTGGCGAGTTTGATTAGCGAGGTGGTGGGGTTGGTGCGTTCGAGGTGGTAGGGGCGGGGCGAATACTCGCGCAGAGACGCGGAGGCGCAGAGAGAAATAGGGAGACAAGCTGTTGCCGGAGCGATATTCGCGGCGTGTAATCGGCGGGTCGATGATGTATTCTTATTGCCAATATCTTCTGGGTAATTGGCGGGGCTGATAGTGGCCTCAGGGATTGACCGAGGGGGAGTATTGACCCGCGCGCGGGGAGCCCCATGAGTACGCCGGAGCCGGATGTCAGTGGATTGAGCCTGGGGTTCGTCGAGGGGTTGTATGAGGATTATCTGAGCGACCCCTCGTCGGTGCCGGAGGACTGGGCCGGATACTTCGAGGCGCAAAACGGCAAGGCGACGAGCGCGCGGTTGGGTCCGCGATTTGAGCGGTCCGGGGTGTTCAATCCTGCCGGGGGCGAGCAGGCGCGCGACGGTAGGGGGAATGGTCACGCGGCTGCCGCGGATGTCGCGGAGTTGCAACACCGGGTCGACAATCTGATCCGGAATTATCGCGCGCGTGGCCATATGATGGCCGATCTGGATCCGTTGCACCCGCGGACGCGTCGTCAGCCGGAACTCGAACCGGAACATCATGGGCTGCGTAAGGAGCATCTCGGCCTGCGTTTTTCGACGATCAACTTTTCCTCGGCGAACTCGCTGACGTTGCGCGAGATCATCGAGCGGCTCGAGAACACGTATTGCCGCACGATCGGCGTGCAAATTCTGCATATCGACGACATCGAAATGCGCGACTGGCTGCAGACGCGCATGGAGAGCAGCCAGAACCGGCTCGCGCTGAGCGGTGACGCGCAGAAGCGCATCTTCGCGCGGCTGACGGATGCGGTGATGTTCGAGGAATTCATCCAGCGGAAATATCCCGGCGCGAAGAGTTTTTCGCTCGAGGGCGCGGAGAGTTTGATTCCGTTGTTGACGCTCGCGATCGAGCAGGCGGGCGAGTACGAAGTTGAAGACATCGTGATTGCGATGGCGCATCGCGGGCGCTTGAATGTGCTCGCGAATATCATGGGGAAAGACCCGACGAAGATTTTCCGCGAATATGAGGACAAGGACCCGGAAAGTTACATGGGCCAGGGTGACGTGAAATATCACCTGGGGTATCACAGCGACTACAAGACCGAGGGCGGTCACACGCTGCACCTCGCGCTGTGCTTTAATCCGAGCCATTTGGAGTTTGTGAATCCCGTCGCGCTGGGGCGGGTACGCGCGTGGCAGGATCGCATGGACGATGAAGAACGCACGCGCGGCATGGCGATTTTGATTCATGGCGACGCGGCATTCGCGGGCGAAGGGATCGTGCAAGAGACGTTGAACCTCAGCAATTTGGAGGGGTTCACGACGGGCGGGACGTTGCACGTGATCGTGAACAATCAATTGGGGTTCACGACCAATCCGCGCGATGGGCGTTCGAGCATTTACTGCACCGACGTGGCGCGGATGTTGCAGGCGCCGATCTTTCACGTGAACGGCGAAGACCCCGAGGCCGTCGCGCAGGTGGTGACCGTGGCGATGGAATTTCGCAAGAAGTTCAAGCATGACGCGGTCATCGACATGTACTGTTACCGCAAGCGCGGACACAACGAAGGGGACGAGCCTTCGTTCACGCAGCCGTTGATGTATAAGGCGATCGCGGCGCGCAAGTCGGTACGGGACAGTTACCGCGATCGCCTTGCGGAGATGGGCGGCTTGAAAGAGGGCGAGGCGGACGCAATCGAGACGGCGCGGCGCGACAAACTCGAGGCGGCGTTGACGGAAGCGCGGACGACGTCGCAAGTGCGCCCCGCATCGGTGTTGCGTGGGATTTGGAGCAACTATCGCGGCGGGCCGGATACGGAGGTGCCCGATGTCGATACCGGCGTCGAAGGGAAACTGTTGGGCGCGTACATCGAGCGGTTGACTACCTATCCGGCGGGTTTCGCGGTGCACGAAAAACTTGAGCGCATTCTCGCAACGCGGCGCAAGATGGCGGGCGGCGAGGAGCCGATCGATTGGGCGATGGCGGAGGCGTTGGCGCTGGCGAGCCTGGCGGACGAAGGCGCGCGCATTCGGATGAGCGGCCAGGATTGCCAGCGCGGGACGTTCAGCCATCGACACGCAATGTTGGTCGATCAGAAGACCGGCAGCGCGTACATGCCGCTGCAACACATCTCGCCGCGGCAGGCGCCCGTCGGGATTTGGAATAGCCCGTTGTCCGAGGCGGGCGTAGTTGGATTCGAGTACGGGTATAGCGTGGCGACGCCGGACGGGCTGATATTGTGGGAGGCGCAGTTCGGCGACTTCGTGAATGCGGCGCAGGTGATCATCGATCAATTCATCTCGAGCGCCGAGGACAAATGGCGTAGCTTGAGCGGGTTGGTGTTGTTGTTGCCGCATGGATTCGAGGGGATGGGTCCGGAACATTCGAGCGCGCGCGTCGAGCGATTTTTCAGCATCGCCGCGGAGGACAACATTCAGGTGTGTTGGCCCTCGACGCCGGCGCAATACTTCCATTTGTTGCGGCGGCAAGTAAAACGGCCGTGGCGCAAGCCTTTGATCGTGATGACGCCGAAGAGTCTATTGCGGAATCCGAAATCTGTTTCGTCGCTGGACGAGCTGGCGCAAGGTCGATTTCAACGGATACTGGCGGATACGCGCGCAAATGCCGCGAACACACGGCGCATTTTGATGTGCGCGGGCAAGATTTACTATGAGCTCGACGCGGAACGCCGGGACCAAGGGATCGAGGACGTTGCGATATTGCGCGTCGAGCAGTTGTATCCGTTGCAGCCGCCGGATTTGGAAAAGGCACTTGGCGGCTATGCGGCGGACACGCCGGTGGTCTGGGTGCAAGAAGAGCCCGAGAACATGGGCGCGTGGCGGCGCATGAAGGGAAAATTCGGCGATCGGGTGCTGGGGCGATTCCCGTTTTCGGTCGTTTGCCGCGCGGCGTCGGCGAGTCCCGCGACGGGATCGGCGCATAGTCACCGGATCGAACAACGGCAAATCATCACGACGGCATTCGAATAGCGGCTAACCCCAAAGTTCAGTTTTAGTCATTCTGAGCGCTAGCGAAGAATCTCGTTCGCGATAACGTGCGGTCATCCGGAGGCGGAGATTCTTCGCTCGCGCTCAGAATGACGGGATCTTGGGTTTTGGGATAACTTCTAGCGGCACGATCATTGCGGACACTGCTGTAACTGGGGACGGGACCTACACGATGGCCTTTGAACTCAAAGTTCCGAACGTCGGCGAGTCGATTACCGAAGTGCAGATCGGGAATTGGCTGAAGCAGCCCGGCGAGTACGTCGAGCGAGACGAGCCGGTGGTCGAGATTGAATCGGACAAGGCGACGGTGGAGGTGTTTGCGCCGGTATCGGGCGTGATCTCGGAAGTGTTGAAACAGACGGGCGAGGCGGCGAATGTCGGCGATGTGATTGGGCAAATGGAGGAGCAGGCGGCGGCGGAAGGCGGAGAATCGCCGAAAAAAGAAAAGGAGCCGGCCCGCGCGAAGGCTGAGGCGAAGGCCAAGCCTGTTGCGGTGGAAGCTGCGGAGGCATCGGCAGAGGAAGAGGCAGCGGACGAAACGAAGCAGGCTCCGAAGGAAAAGGCGAAAGAACCTGCGCGCGCGAAGTTTGCGCCCACAGCGTTACCGGCTGCGAAACGATTGGCGGCAGAACGCGGGGTGGATACTTCGAAGGTGAAGGGATCGGGGCGGGGCGGGCGCGTGTTGAAGGAAGACGTTGATCGTCACACGGAGGAGGCGCCGGCGGAGTCTGAGACGGAGGCTGTATCGTCGAACGGGCGCGAGGAAGACGTCGTGCCGATGAGCCCGATGCGCAAGCGGATCGCGCATCAGCTTGTGACGGCGCAACAGAACGCGGCGCTGTTGACGACGTTCAACGAGATCGACATGTCGCGGATTGTCGCGTTGCGCGGACAATACAAACAGGCGTATCTCGACAAGTACGACATCAAGCTGGGGTTCATGTCGTTTTTCGTGAAGGCGTGCATCGAGGGTCTGCGCGAGTTTCCGCAGGTGAATGCAGAGGTGCGCGGCACGGATATCGTGTACCGGAACTATTACGACATCGGCATTGCAGTGGGCAGCGGGAAAGGGCTCGTGGTGCCGGTGCTGCGCAACGCGGAGCGGATGAGTTTCGCGGAGATCGAAAAACGGATCGACGATTTCGGCAAGCGCGCGCAGGCAAACAAAATTACACTCGACGAACTGAAGGGTGGGACGTTCACGATCAGCAACGGGGGAATCTACGGGTCGATGCTATCGACGCCGATCGTGAATCCGCCACAGAGCGCGATCCTAGGGATGCATGCGATTCAGGAGCGTGCAGTCGTGCGCGACGGACAGATTGTGATCCGGCCGATGATGTTTGTCGCGCTTTCGTATGACCATCGGATTATCGACGGGCGGGAGGCGGTGACGTTTTTGGTTCGGGTGAAGTCGTGTCTTGAGGAGCCGTCGCGAATCTTGTTGGAGATTTAGGGTCTCGGGTTTAGGGTTTAGGGTTTAGGGTTTAGGGTGGGGGGTTGCGGATGGAAGGCTGCGCCACGGTGCAGCGCGCAGGCTGGAAGCCTGCACCAGTGCGCTTGCGAGCGTACACGTTCAGAGAGGTGAAAGTCCTCTTCAGGCACGCACTCTCCGGCCTGTAATCGACCGTAACTGCGCCGCCGCGAGGCGGGGTGGGGAGCAACGGGAGATGAATGACCAGTCCGCAG
>JBGTJY010000518.1:0-4111 GCA_041744855.1 Candidatus Hydrogenedentales bacterium | reverse complement strand
CTGCGGACTGGTCATTCATCTCCCGTTGCTCCCCACCCCGCCTCGCGGCGGCGCAGTTACGGTCGATTACAGGCCGGAGAGTGCGTGCCTGAAGAGGACTTTCACCTCTCTGAACGTGTACGCTCGCAAGCGCACTGGTGCGGCCATCCTGGCCGCGCGCGTTAGTTGCCCTGAACCGAGGCGTTCGCTAGGATTGCCGCAGCCGTTTGGGGGAACGTCGACGCCGTGGCAATTAACACCATCGAATGGAGCGACGGCAAGCTCCGAATTATCGACCAGACACTTCTTCCCGGCGAATACTGCGTCATCGAGTTACCGTCGACCGAATCTGTCTGGCACGCGATCAAGCGCCTGCAAGTGCGCGGCGCCCCGGCGATCGGAATCGCCGCCGCGTTCGGCCTGCTCGTCGCGCTCAAGGAAAAACGCCCCGCGACCGGCGCAGCAGCTCGCGCTGTCGTCAACGAAGCGGCTGACTATTTAGCCACCTCCCGGCCCACGGCCGTGAATCTTTTCTGGGCGCTCGATCGGATGCGCCGCGCACTCGATGCAACGCCGAAGCAATCCTCCGCGTCCGAGATCGAAGCACGGCTCGAGTCCGAAGCGATCCGAATCCTCGAAGAAGATCGCGAACGCTGCCGCGCGATTGGCAGCCACGGCGCATCGCTCATCGCGCCCGGTTCCGGCGTGCTCACCCACTGCAACGCCGGCGGCCTCGCGACAGCCGACTATGGTACGGCGCTCGCAGTGCTGTTCACGGCCCACGAAAACGGCGTGCCATTCCAGGTGTTCGCCGATGAGACCCGCCCGCTCCTGCAAGGCGCGCGCCTCACCGCGTGGGAATTGCAAAATGCCGGCATCGACGTCACGCTCATCTGCGACAACATGGCCGCGCAGGTCATGCGCGAAGACAAGGTGCAGCTGGTCGTCGTCGGCGCCGATCGCATCGCTTCGAACGGCGACACCGCGAACAAGATCGGCACCTACGGCGTCGCCGTCCTCGCGCATGCGCATGGCATTCCGTTCTACGTCGCCGCGCCGACTTCGACGATCGATACCGCGTTGCAATCCGGCGACGAGATTCCGATCGAGCAGCGCGATCGAGAAGAAATCGTGCGCTGGAAAGACGCCGTGACCGCGCCCGAGGGCGTCGCCGTCTACAACCCTGCTTTCGACGTAACACCCGCGAAATACATCGCGGGAATTATCACGGAACGCGGCATCCTGCGCCCGCAATTCAACGAATCGATTGCGGCCGTCATGAAAGCGCAACAAGTCGGGAGCGGCTAACGCGGTCTATGCTGAGCTGCGCCGTCAAACACGTCCTCAATTGTCCACCGGACGAGTTGGGCACATTGTCGCTCGAGGATATCTCGGCCGCGCTCGCGTGGTACGAATCGTTCGATCCGATCTCGGAGAAGCGCCTCGCGGCGGCGGACATCCCGGCGCGCACCTCGGCATGGGTTGCGCTCGGCCGCATCGAACAGCCGGAGACCGAAGGCCGCCGGCAGCAGCCGCTCATTCGCGCGATCATCAACGGCGCGCGAGACAACCCGGAATCGATCCACGCCGACGAATGGACGTTCCTGCGCGTGGTTCGCCGCGTGGCCGGGGATGTCGGCGCCGAATTCGCCACGCTAATCGAGCTCCTCGATCGCGTGCTCGAAATTGCACCGCAGGCCTCAGGCGCGCCGGGTCTGAGCAATGCGGATCGGCGCGTCCAACTCGTCTCCGGCGATGACATCCAACACGCGCGATCGCGCAACATTCGCTACTTCGCCGGAATCGACCTGCCCGCATTGGGGCCCGTGCTCGCCCTGACCGGCAACGTCAAAGTGGTCGATGAGGTGCCCGACGACACGACGCTCGTGGTCGAGGAGGGTTCCTGCACGATAGGCGGCTATCTCCTGGGTCGAGTCGCCGCATCGCGCAATTGCGAGGTGCGCGAAAACATTTCGGGCGTCGTCATCGTGCGCGAGGGCGCCATCCGCGCCCGCCAAGCCGTTGCGGGAGCGTTTATCGTGGCCAAGTGGGGCAACGTGAGCCTGCGGGGCGCGCAGAATCCGAAGCTCGTCTTCGCGGGCAGCCGATTAATCATCACGGGCGACGCCGCGATGGGGGCCTACGCAGCGCCGGAAATTTCCGTGGGCGGCGACGCCGTCGGCGGCAGTTGGACCGTCTCCCGATCCATGGAAGCGACGCGCTTCCGCCACACCGATATGCAGAAAATGGACATCGCGCTTCAAGTGAACATCTCTTACGAAGAATACGGCGGGTTGATCGCGCCGGAAGCGAGCCGGCTCGTCCATCGAATCGCGAGCCTCCGCCGCAAGGAAGCGAACATCGGCACGATGATGCGCCTCGCGCGAAACGACTGCGAGCATTTCGCGTCCAACGCGATCATGTTCCTTTTTGGCGGAGAAAAACTGCGTCAACGCATCGAGCTCGTGAATACCATTCGGCGCCGTCTCGCATTCCTCGACCGCGTCATCGCGGGAATCGACGTGGCCACCCTCTCCGCGGAGGAGCAACTGCGCGAGCGCGAGAACGGCGATGGCTCCGCGGAGCCGGTGGCCCACGATATCGGGTTGGAGGGTTTGGAAGAAGAACTCGGTCAAATCGCTGCCGAGGGCGGTATCGAGTCGCAGCTCGCCGAAGAAGGCAATCAATTGGTTCAGATGGCGAAGCGAACGCGATCGCCCGGCAAGCGCGGCTCGATCGCGGCGTCCGAATTGTTTCGCTTGCGCGAAAAAAAGATACACTGGATCGCCGAGCGCGCGAGATTGTCGGCCGATTTAGAAGAGCAAGAGGCGGACTTGCGCCAGGCGGTAGGGCGGACGGCAGTCCTCGAGCAAGATCGAGCAGCCAGCAAAGTGCAAATGTTGACCAAGCTGCTCGCGCTCGCGCGGAACCGGCCCGAGGGCGATCCGCTGCAAGAGCGCGCGCGGGCCAGTTTCGTCGCGCTGATGTTGCGATCGATAGACGCGCGCCGCAAACGCATTCAGTCGTACGCCAAAGTGATTGAGGAAACGCGTGAAACGAAAAAAGAACTCGCCGCACAATTGGAGACCGAACACCACGTTCGGCCAAGGTTCGACGACGAGAATGCCGGCGTGGAACCCGAAGCGAAAGGACGTTTCGAAAGCGGGATCGTGTTGTGCACCGATCGCTACCTCATCGGCGTGCCCGATCTGCCCGAGGGACATGTCCTCGTCACGTCCGATTCCAGAGATAAAATCGTTCGTTACATTCGGAGCGGCGCGGCCATCGTCCAGTCCGGCTGACGTCCTGTTGAAACGGCGCGAGGTCACCACGTGCTCGACCCCATGACCCTCACGGAGGTCGTCACCATCGACGGACCCGCGGGCGCGGGAAAAAGCACCGTGGCGAAAACGGCCGCAAGAAAATTGGGATTCGCCTATTTGGATACTGGAGCCATGTATCGCGCCGCCACGTGGTGGGCAATCGAGCAGAACGTGAACCCGCACGATCGCGGGGCGCTCATCGCGTCGACCGTGCGCATGCCGCTCGAAGTCGACTGGGACGGCCAGGCGTTCCGGGTCGTTGTCAATGTCCGCGACATTACGCAGGAAATCAGAACCCCAAACGTCACGGATCAAATCCGAATGCTCGACGGAATTCCCGAAGTTCGCGCGCATCTGGTGCAACTCCAACGCGAATTCGCCGCGCACCGGCCGATCGTCACCGAGGGCCGCGACCAGGGAACCGTCGTCTTTCCTGCAGCGAAATGCAAAATTTATCTCGACGCCTCGCTCGATGAACGCGCGCGGCGCCGGGGCGCGCAATACGCGGCGGAGGACATACCCGTCGACGACGATCAACTCCGGCAATCCATCGAACGGCGCGACAAAGGCGATGTGTCGCGCGAAACCGGCCCGTTGCGCGCGGCCCCGGACGCCGTGGCGATCGATACCACCGGCCTGACGCTCGACGACGTAGTTCGACGCGTGCTTGCCCTCGCGAAGGAGCGGCTATGTCTCGCATGAACACGGGTCCAGTCTGGCGCGTGCACGAACCCGATCGCGCTGCCGTGCGCGAACTGGCCGCAGCCATCGGCGAATCGCCGCTCGTCGCGCAGTTACTCATGAATCGC
>JBGTJY010000517.1:0-3116 GCA_041744855.1 Candidatus Hydrogenedentales bacterium | reverse complement strand
CGTCAGCGGCATGGCCACCGGCATCGACACAGCCGCGCACCGCGGCGCGATCGAAGCGGGCGGCCGCACGATCGCGGTCTTGGGTTGCGGCGTCGACGTGGTATACCCGGCGCAGAATGCCGAACTGATGCACGCGATTACGCGGCACGGTTGCGTCATCGCCCAATTCCAAATGGGCACGAAACCATCGCGCGGACATTTTCCCTATCGCAATCGGATTATCAGCGGCATGACCATCGGCACGGTCGTCGTCCAGGGCGCGCTCGGCAGCGGCGCGATGATCACCGCGCACCAAGCCCTCGAGCAAGGCCGCGAAGTATTCGCGATTCCCGGCGAAATCGGCCAGGCAAACAGTCAAGGTCCCCACGCGCTGATTCGCGAAGGCGCGAAACTCGTCGAGACCGTCGAGGATATCCTCATCGAGCTTCCACACCCCGTCGCTACTCCGCCGAACGAATCGGACGCAGCCCACCGAGTCCATGCAGTCCATAGCGTCCATACAGTCCACAACGTCCACACCACGCCCCCCCCAAGCGCCCCTCCAACCCAACAACGCCGAGCGGAAGCCTCCACCGCAACTGCCGTCGCCGCAGTTACTGGCACCGAGCGCGACGTCCTAGCGGTCCTCTCCCCGGACGGCTCCTACATCGACGAAATTGCAACCGCATGCCGTCTCCCCGTCTCTCAAGCCCTGCAATCGCTAACGATGTTGGAGATTAAGGGTCTGGTCCGACAATTCAGCGGCAAACGTTTCGCGCCGCGATGATCCCACTGTTGACGAATGCGCCAGTCGCCACAAGATGGATCGAGCGCATGCGGCGTGCCGAGCCATTGCCCGCGCCAATCGCCGCAGCACTAGTTCCGGTAACGGGCGCGATGCAATGGGGCATGCGGCGTCGATTGCGGCAACCCGCCGCGCGGCTGACGGCATACGTGATCAGCTTCGGCAACCTGACGACCGGGGGAACCGGCAAGACGCCCGCCGTAATCGAACGCGCGCAACGTGAGATGGGGGAGGGGCGCCGCGTCGCGGTGCTAACGCGCGGATACGGCGCGCCTAGCAAGGGGACGGCGATCTCCGCGGAGTTCCCTTCAGAACAATGGTACTCCGCCCTGGGCGACGAGGCGTCCCTAATCGCGCAAAAAGTTCCCGGCGCCATCGTCATCAAGAATCAAGACCGCGTCGCTGCGGGGCGGGATGCGATCGCGCGGTTCGGCTGTAACCTGCTCATACTCGATGACGGATACCAATACACCGCGCTCGACCGCGACGAAAATGTCCTCGTGATCGACGCGGCCAATCCCTTCGGCAACGGACGCCTCCTGCCTCGCGGCATGTTACGCGAACCTATCGCAGCGGCGAAGCGGGCGACGCAAATCGTCTTGACACGCTGCGACCAAGCGGCCGATATCCACGCGCTTATCGGGCGTGTGCGCGAGGTGTGTCCGAACACGCCGATACGGACAACGTGGCACCGGCCGACCGGATTCCGCCACGTCGCCACGGGACGGACCGAGGACCTGACCTGGATCGCCGGGCGCGAAATCTGCGCGACCTGTGCAATCGGAAATCCCGATGCGTTCGTGCGCACACTCGAGTCGCTCGGCGCGGTGGTCCTGCGCCGGACTGATCTACGCGACCATGCTGCGTTGTCTGGGGATGTCCTCTCGCAGGACACGCCCGTCGTTATTACAGAGAAGGACTCTGTCCGGATAGCGAATCCGCCTGACAACGCGTACGTGTTGACAATCGAACTTGCAGATTTTGCGACACCGAAGGATTGATGTGAAACCCGCGACCAAATTGTTCTTGCTCGCCGTCCTCCTGTTGATCGGCGGCATGGTCGCCTGGTTTGCGTTGGCCCCGGTTCCTGAGGTCGTGCCGCCGGACCAGACTGCGGAAAGCGATCACACGACCGACGACGATCCCGTAGAAGCGCGATTAAACGAGGACCCGACGGTCGCACCCGTCGCGCCCACCGAATTGGACAGAGCTACAGCGCTCGAGGCAATCGGCTCCGGCATGCTCTTGGGCCGAGTTGTCGACGCGTCCGGAAATCCAGTCGAGGCCGTCTCCGTTCGCGTGCTACCGGGCCACGAACATCCGCTGGCGCCTATTGCCGAGAATCCTGCGGAGATTCGCGCGTTCACCGATTCCCGCGGACGTTTCGAGCTAGCGGCGCTTCCCTTCGGTGCATACTCGGTTTGGTTGTATGCCTCAGACACTGCCGCACGGGCCACAATCGCGCTAGCGGCAGATGCCCCGGTCATCGAGATGGATTTCACGCTGCTACCGGCGATCGAAATTCGCGGCGTCGTCACGGCCGAAGATGGCTCGCCCATCGCCAACGCCGCCGTCGGACTGCTCGGCCCCGTCACCGATCGATACGCGACCGCAGCGCGGGTGTATGGCGAAAGTTTTCGCGTGTTGACCAACGAGGCCGGGGAATTCGTACTCAATCGCGTGCCCGAAGGCGAGCATCAGGTCTATGCCCGCGCGGAGGGATTCGCGATCGGAACCGCGCAATCGAATGGCGCGGAGCCAATCGCATTCGCGCTGCAACCCGGCCTCAGATTATTCGGCGGCGTCTGGGACGAGAATCGATCGCCCGTGCCCGGCCCAATCACGTTTCGACTCGTCGGCGAATCCGTGACGGAATTCTCCGAATTCACAAGCAATGACGCAGGCAGATTCAGCGTCGAACATCTGCGTCCCGGAAATTACGAAGTGTACATCGCGGACGACCGCTTCGCGCTCGCAGAAGCGGCGCCAAGAGAAATCTCGCTCAGCGCCGACCCACGCCCAGCCAGTATCGACCTCGTTGCCGCCGCGGAGATTTCCGGCCGTGTGCTCGCGGGAACATCGGACGACGCGATGCAAGGCGCGGTCGTTAGCATTGCGCCGAACGGCCCGCAACGCATTCCGCGCTACACCGTACTAACCGATCGCGGCGGAGAATTCCGAGTTGGCGGACTGACCGCCGGGACCTATGACGTGACGCTACTCTCCGCGCGTGGTTACGTGCGTCCCGAGAAACCGCTCATGATTCGCGTCGCAGCGGGGCAATCGTACGCCGACGCGGCGTTCCGCGTGACGCGCGCCGGAGCGGTCGCGG
>JBGTJY010000516.1:0-2088 GCA_041744855.1 Candidatus Hydrogenedentales bacterium | reverse complement strand
TAAACGAGTCCGCACACGAATCTTCTCCCCGCGAGAGCTCCTGGATCGTAATCTCTGAAGGATCTTTGAGGTCTCCCAGCTCGTCGAAGGGATCCATCCACAGCAATCTACCGCTAGCATCGTTGTAGGATCCGGATCCCCAACTGAACTCTCCAAAGATGTACTTGCCCTGCAACAAAGGAATCGAGCCGCGGTAGACGTACCCGCCCACAGCCGCCCGGCCATCTAAATGCGTGTAGTCGCCCAATGGCTCAACGAAAGGCGGGGTGCCACCAGCAACCGGCCCGGCGACCGTGCCTTCACGATGAGGCCAACCTATATTTCCGCCCGCCGGGACTACGCTCACTTCCTCGCGAGAAGCATTCCCCACGTCGCCCCCAATCAGCAGGTTGGAGACAGGATCGATACTGAAGCGATACATGTTTCTTAGCCCGCGCGCGTACACTTCATCGAGCGCTGTCGGGTATTGACCTTCATCCGCAAACGGATTGTCCGCCGGGATGCGGTATTTTCCATTGGCGCTAATGGGATCGGCGCTCCCCGGCGTCAAAGCGGGGTCGAGGGGATCAATCCTAAATATCTTGCCCTGGATCGAGGCTAGGTCTTGCGCTAGAAGGAGTTGAGCTGTTCCTTGCGGGGGCGTGCCGATGTGGCCGTACAAATAGCCGTCGGGTCCGAACTCCAGCATCCCCCCATCGTGAATTCCCTGCCCGGTGTTGTCGACGTGAGCTTGGCGAAATATCTCCCGCCGGGTGGTGACATCGATCGTGTTCGGGGTGCAGGAGGGGTTTTCCGTCGGGTCGCAGGTTTTCCATTCCGTCACCAAGTTGTGGTTCGTCACCGTGCCTGGCGATTGGAAATCAACCGGCACCGGTGTCCCCGGCGTGGGCACTGAGTGAAAGGTGTAGAATTTTCGATAGCCCGCGCTCAGAGGGTCGGCGTATCCAGGGTGAAACGCAGAGCCCAGGAGCCCGCGCGGTCCGTCAAACAGCGTTTCTGACGAGAGGTCGAGGTAGGTCGTCCAAGTATTATTGAGAACCGATCGAACTTGACCCCCTTGATGCGGCAGGTACAACCGCCCTGTGCCATCGCCAGCCGTATCCAGATAGAGGGGAAAGTTTTGACTGACAAACAGCGTACGGTCAACAACGCGTTCGACCTCGACTCGCAGCCGGCCGACCGTGATGCGTTCGGTCGCATTCGAAATCGCGGGTGCCAGGAGCGGGGCAAAAAGCGCGACCGCAGCAAATCGAGCAACGCTCGCACACGCACTCGTTCGAAACCGCCTAAGATTCGGAATTTGCACCGCGCCCTCCCCATATCCCGTCGAGTCTTGCCCAAACACCCATGCTAAAATGCAGCCCCGTTCACGTCAAGGAATTCGGGGGAATTGCCGCTGAAAACCAAGCCTGCGCTCGCATTATAATCTTTCAAAATAACGCCGTTTTTCCAGCGTCACGCGATTGTGTTTGACATCTCGAACTCACCATGTCGCTTGATGCGACACCGTGGAACGATTCTTCGTGCGGTCCACTCGACGCAAACAGTTGCAGTCAAATATGCGTCAAGAATCGCGCGCGTCTGAGAAGTCAAATTGGTGATTCGACGCTATCCGGCTGGCGGGCTTGTGGTTGTTTGTAGTCTGCTCTCTCGCGATTGACGGTGCGGCAAATGGTCAACCGGATGCAGTCGAAGTGTGCCTCGCTAGTGAGATCGTATCGCGGCATGGATCGAAGCGGTGGGCGGGTCCAACGGCGGCAGTGGCGATAAGCACGAACGCGGAGGAGGTTGGCTCCGGATTGGCCACTTCGAGTGAGGGTGACCTCGACTGGATTTGTTGGGGAGCACGCCACGGCAAGTTAAAAAAAAGACACGCGTCACGGGGCAGGTTTTGAAGCTGCTCCGTGACGCGATGAAAACTAGCTCTCCTATTCTCTCGTCGACGTATAACTATGGAGGTATCGTCCACCTGAAATCTGAGG
Organism: Candidatus Hydrogenedentales bacterium; assembly: GCA_041744855.1. Taxonomy (GTDB): domain Bacteria; phylum Hydrogenedentota; class Hydrogenedentia; order Hydrogenedentales; genus JBGTJY01. The sequence goes on along the minus strand of JBGTJY010000516.1, from coordinate 106 downwards.
AGGATCGGCTTATAGCCCGGCAGGCCCAACCTCGCCCTGAAAGGCGTACCACGCGCGACACAACTCGTGGCGCAATTGGCTCACTCGGCCGGGCGAGATGCCGAAC